>QKMY01000019.1 GCA_003242895.1 Candidatus Margulisiibacteriota bacterium | reverse complement strand
CATAATGTCTGGAGCGACCGGAATTTAATCTCTACCGGGAACCGGAATTAATTGTTTCAATCCACGCTCCCGCGTAGGGAGCGACTAACCTGCAAAATCAACTCTCCTGCTGTAAGATGGTTTCAATCCACGCTCCCGCGTAGGGAGCGACCTAGTCGGCGTACTCCCTGTATAGAGCCTTTCAGTGTTTCAATCCACGCTCCCGCGTAGGGAGCGACGAGCAATTTGAGGAACCAAGCTCACAGGGCTAAAGTTTCAATCCACGCTCCCGCGTAGGGAGCGACGTAATGAAATTTGCAGGCCGTGAATTTGAGAAAGTTTCAATCCACGCTCCCGCGTAGGGAGCGACTGACCAAAGATCAAAAAGAGCTTGAAGATAAATTGTTTCAATCCACGCTCCCGCGTAGGGAGCGACAGTTATTTTTACCGTCATAAACATTAAATATTCTGTTTCAATCCACGCTCCCGCGTAGGGAGCGACCATAGCCCTTGCAGCAAAAGCAGCTGCCTCTCCGGTTTCAATCCACGCTCCCGCGTAGGGAGCGACTCCGGAAGTAGTTGTAAGCCTAGAGCCTATCAAGTTTCAATCCACGCTCCCGCGTAGGGAGCGACCAAAGTATTCTCTCAGGGAAAACGATTTGTTGAGGGTTTCAATCCACGCTCCCGCGTAGGGAGCGACATTATTCACTTGGGGCGCTGGCAAGGGGAAATGGGTTTCAATCCACGCTCCCGCGTAGGGAGCGACCCAGCAAAAAAAGTTACTGGGAGAATGATAGTTAGTTTCAATCCACGCTCCCGCGTAGGGAGCGACATACGGACCTTATCGCCAGCGTTATTACTTTTTTTCGTTTCAATCCACGCTCCCGCGTAGGGAGCGACCATCACTCAGGATGGTGGGCCATTACAGATATTCGAGTTTCAATCCACGCTCCCGCGTAGGGAGCGACATGGGTACAAAACTTTGTTGTTACTGGGATAATGTTTCAATCCACGCTCCCGCGTAGGGAGCGACATTATAATATGACGGAGCAAGGAAGATGAAACCAGTTTCAATCCACGCTCCCGCGTAGGGAGCGACAATAGCAATCGTGTAATTATTTTTGATTGAGTGGTTTCAATCCACGCTCCCGCGTAGGGAGCGACCTGGTCTTTTTGGTCATGTCGCACTGAAAGAAGATGTTTCAATCCACGCTCCCGCGTAGGGAGCGACAAAGGTTTTGAAGTGGTTAGCTGAGGGAAAGTCAGTTTCAATCCACGCTCCCGCGTAGGGAGCGACATAATAGCTAGAGAGGGATTCGCCTTGCGCTTGTTGTTTCAATCCACGCTCCCGCGTAGGGAGCGACCAGTCAGCGTATATTAATAAACTTGTCGAAAGCGTTTCAATCCACGCTCCCGCGTAGGGAGCGACAATGGGACCGAACGGTGCAGGCAAATCAACGCTTGTTTCAATCCACGCTCCCGCGTAGGGAGCGACTATCGTTGGTTTGGGGTGCTGCGTTTCTTTCCCAGTTTCAATCCACGCTCCCGCGTAGGGAGCGACTGGATTGGCCTCCACCGAGTATCAACTCACCACCGGTTTCAATCCACGCTCCCGCGTAGGGAGCGACTTATCGATTCCGTTCAAATGTTTCGGCATATGTGGTTTCAATCCACGCTCCCGCGTAGGGAGCGACACGATTTCAGAAGCGAACGCAACTGGTGTGACAGGTTTCAATCCACGCTCCCGCGTAGGGAGCGACTTTTGGCGCTAATGGATTATATAGCTTTGTGATGGTTTCAATCCACGCTCCCGCGTAGGGAGCGACTAAAACTGTCGTACTTCCTGAAGGTGATTTTGATGTTTCAATCCACGCTCCCGCGTAGGGAGCGACCGGAGCCAAGAGAAAACCACGAGTATTATTGCCAGTTTCAATCCACGCTCCCGCGTAGGGAGCGACCATCTTTGATGGGGCGAGTAATTGAGGAAATAGTTTCAATCCACGCTCCCGCGTAGGGAGCGACTGCAAATTTTGCTCCAATGGTTTGATTTTTATGTTTCAATCCACGCTCCCGCGTAGGGAGCGACACAAAAGTAACGGTAAAAATAATAGATGCAAGGAGGTTTCAATCCACGCTCCCGCGTAGGGAGCGACCAAGCTCTCTGAGGTATTCCCTGCCTTCTAATGAGTTTCAATCCACGCTCCCGCGTAGGGAGCGACGATCTCGAAGGTAGCGAGGATGAACTAGAAGGAGTTTCAATCCACGCTCCCGCGTAGGGAGCGACGAAGTGGTCTTGGTGGCAGACCGCTTTGGCTATAGTTTCAATCCACGCTCCCGCGTAGGGAGCGACCAAGACGTTTCAAGCGTTCTTCTGGTGTTGGAGGTTTCAATCCACGCTCCCGCGTAGGGAGCGACGTGCCTAAAGTGCGTATCGCTTGTGGAACCGTAGTTTCAATCCACGCTCCCGCGTAGGGAGCGACGAAGTCAAGGTGTTCTTTGAAATGTTATATGAGAGTTTCAATCCACGCTCCCGCGTAGGGAGCGACCCACATAGATTACGTCATTTTCCTTGTCAGACAGTTTCAATCCACGCTCCCGCGTAGGGAGCGACGAAAATAGCAGGAGTAAGGGCTGATGATTCAACTGTTTCAATCCACGCTCCCGCGTAGGGAGCGACAAGCCCTTTGGAAGAATAGAAAACGCAAGGTTACAGTTTCAATCCACGCTCCCGCGTAGGGAGCGACCTATTTCTTGCGTATTTGCAATAGCCTCAAGGAAGTTTCAATCCACGCTCCCGCGTAGGGAGCGACTGACCACTTGATACACTATCCGTGGGGTCATCATGTTTCAATCCACGCTCCCGCGTAGGGAGCGACCTTTTACAATGGTCAAATGTTTGATTTTGAAAGTTTCAATCCACGCTCCCGCGTAGGGAGCGACATAAGGTAAATCATTATGTTGGATGTTTTCATACCGTTTCAATCCACGCTCCCGCGTAGGGAGCGACCATATTTGCAGATAATGGCTACCAAACAGTAATTGTTTCAATCCACGCTCCCGCGTAGGGAGCGACTTGGCCTTATCATCTCTTTTGAAGTCGGGTAAAACTCGTTTCAATCCACGCTCCCGCGTAGGGAGCGACTAGTTTGAATCGGTATCGCTCCTTACCATGCAGGTTTCAATCCACGCTCCCGCGTAGGGAGCGACTTTCAATTTCTTAAGGGGTACTACTTTTCCCCTAGTTTCAATCCACGCTCCCGCGTAGGGAGCGACTTTCTGCCATCAATAGTAAGTTCGGTACTTTTTAGTTTCAATCCACGCTCCCGCGTAGGGAGCGACTGCCTTTTGTGAGAGCTAATAACTGCTAAGCTTACAAGAGGCTTTTTCGCGATACTTAAGGATATTTAATTTATCTTAAGTATATCAGCAAAAAACATTTTTAAAAATCATTATAATAATAACAAAATTTTAAATTCGCGAACCTTCCAGGGAATTTATGGTCACTATGGGTTCGCATCAGATTATTAGAGGAGCTTCTAAATCGCGCACTTCTTTTGCGCCTACATGCTCTACTCTGGTTCGCCAGTTAGAACCAAGGTAATAAAATCGCAAGCTATCTTTTGCAATATCAATGATCTCAAGCAGTTGCTGCTTCAAAGCGACCCACTGGGCCGGATCAACATTACACTCAAAAACAGAGCATTGAACCCTGAGTCCGTAATTCTTGCACGCTTTTGCGACTCTGCGTAAGCGTTTTTTTCCTCCCGTACTGGAGGTCATAACATCATAACTTACTAATACCATCATAATACAAAATCACTTCCATAAAAAAACAGGATATCCATCCAAATCGCCACGAATATATCGTGCCAGCAAAAGAGCCTGAATATAGAACAATAGTCCGACACTAACTTTCTCTTCTAAAAACGGGTGAGTTATCTCTTCCTGTTTGCGTTTCTGGTATTCTGACAAAACGGTTTTCTTTGTATCGTCATTCATAAGCACAGCTCCGGATTCCGATTTAGTAAAACCTTTTTCATCTATCTGTCCTCTATTAATTAAAGACAAAACTAATCTGTCAGCAATACAAGCCCGGAATTCTTCCATCATATCCAGGGCCAGGCTTGCCCGACCAGGCCTATCACGATGCAGGAAGCCTACGTAAGGATCCAGACCTACTGTTTCCAGTCCGGACCGGATATCATGCATCAGTAAGGTATAAACAAAAGATAATAAGCAGTTAACAATATCAAGTGGCGGACGACGATTACGAGTATCAAAACGAAAGCAAGCTTTTTTGTTAGTAATTAATTCATTAAAAGTATCAAAATAATTATGAGCCGAGTCCCCTTCTATACCGCGGATATGGTCAAGATCGTTACAGTTCCTGAGTTGATCTATTGAATAAGCCATTGATTTAGCTACTGAGGCAAGTTTCGGTTCATTAACCTTATCTTTATGGTCACGTAACACCCGGTTAATAACAGTCCGGCAATTAGCTACTTTACCTATAATCATGTTCCTCGCCATTAATGCAGACTGTTCAAGATTATCAGCCCAGCGGTATTGCTCACGTCTAAGCAGAACATTACCAGCAGTCTTGCCATGTATGCTAGCCAAAAATTTACCCCATTCCGTCAAAAAAGAAACCGTCACATTCCTCTCTGCACAAAACCCCATCAGGTAAGGGCTCATACTGACTTGACCAAAACAAACTATTCCATCAAGCGTCAGAATAGGCAGTTGCAATCTTTTTTCTTTATCAACAGAAACAACAACAGTCTCGCCTTCTTTGTTGAGGTACGCGCCTTGAGTTGTAACAAATAAAGTATTGAGAAGCTTTTTCATTTAAATTTATTCTCTTTAATTATTTCTTGAAGACTATTAAAAGCTATGTCATCCTGATAAGCTTCTTGCTCTGCATCTAATTCCATCTATCGCTCCCCTTCAACCTGATTGGTCTGACCATCTTCGGCCTGGTATAATATCAAATCAGAATTATTCACAAACAATCTCCTTTAAAACCTTATTCATATAATAACTAACTTGCTTTATATTCTTTTTTGGCATACATACATCAACCAGAGAACATGAATCGCACTTTTTCTCATATTGTGCCATAGGTACTATGCCATTATCAATCAGTTTGTGCACCTCATGTGCAATCCGAATTGTTGTATTACGGAGCGCTTCATCACAATAGACAACTTCCCGCCGTCTGGTCTTACCGTAGAACAGTGCACCTTCGGGTATAGTTGTACTCATCATTTCTTCCAGGCAGAGAGCCTGGGCACATAGTTGGACCTTGTCACACTCATCGACTTTTGGCTTGCCTCGTTTATATTCCACCGGATAAGGATTCCATTTCCTTGTCTGCTTATCAAAATGAAACTCAACCACATCAGCTTTGCCTCTTAATCCCATTTGCATCGAGGTCAAAGCTATACTTCGTTCGATTCGGACATCTTTTCTTTTTTCATTTTCTTCACTATCAGCCCGTTCGTGCATGACCCGGCCCTGGGCAGTCAAATAATTTTCTTCCCAGATCTGCTCGACATGAATCAATGCGCATTGCCGTGGACAGAACTGATAGTGCTGTAAAGCAGATAACATAACAGTAGAGTCTTCCGAATACATATATCAACATTCCTTGTATTTATAGTTAGCAGGGTTATTTCTAATATACATTCGAATCCGGTTCAATTCGTCATCATTACGAATAATTCGATCGTGGTATGATTTCTGCCACGAAAAAGAAGGATCTATATTCTGACGAATCAATTTAGAAGATGTTGTTTTAAATGCCCCCATCAATTCCGGTAATGGTTTTATTTTATTTTGTAGGGAACGGTCGCGACCGTTCCCTACGATATTAATCGATTCGCCGCTGACTGCATTCGATAATACTGACAATGGATAAAAACTATTCTTCACACATGATGTAACAAAATACCATCCAGGGCGTCCATAATCGAAATCAGGTAACCTTTGTTTTTTTCTTTCCTTCACTATTAGTTGTCCTTATTAAACATATCAATGTAGGGAACGGTCACGACCGTTCCCTACGATATCATTTATGCACGTGATCCGGCATAATAATATATTCATCGATTTCTACACATTCATACTGATCCAGTAGCCAATTAATTCTATCATCAATAATTTTTCCTGTTTCGGTTAATTGTAGGGAACGGTCGCGACCGTTCCGTACTACATTCCGTTATCGCATTATAATTTTTCTATGATTGTTACGCCTGTGAGAACACTGGCATCATCGATTGTTACTCCTTTAGGAAGATTGGATTTATCGATAGTGACAGTGTAATCATTATAAGATCTGGTGGGTTTGTCTTTATCTGTTTTTTCTACAGTTACCAAATCGAATAATTTATTGGCAGAAGCATTACCTAAAGGTAACTCATGTTTAAAAATGATAAGGTTTCTTGTTGCCATCAAACCTCGAGCTGCGGAATGATCATGATCAAACATATTTTCAATTGCTTCCCACAATAATTCCAAATCATCCTTGTCAAACCCTGTTTGTGCTGCTAAATGAGAAGAAACAAATCCGTGAGCCTTATACAAACCATAAGGTATCGTGTATTTTCTCCCCATTGTACGATTATCTCCACCTTGCTTTTCAGCTTCAGCTTCTGTTGCTACTGCCATACGAGTAATGCAATGTTCGAGAGCAACTACTGGGTCAATCGATCTGGCAAAAGTTAGTTGTATCGGACCACGAACCTGTCCACAATTAGGAGCTGACTTTAAAGATAATACTGCGCCAAAAGTTCTGATGTCATAAAAATTCTTACACATCCAGTCTCGACCTTTCTCCGTCTCATCAGCCGTTGGTTTACGAGATTTCACATTTTTTATTGAATCATCAATAAATTTCTTTAATTCCTTCGAAGGTTTTGATTCCTTCAAATATTCTTTAATTTGCTTTTTATCAGCATCTGCTGCCACAACTAATACTAGAGTATCTTCATCATCAATAATACTAAGACCATCAGGTAAATTGTAATCCTCAAAATCCTCTTTTAAATTATCAGGAATATTTATGGTTGCACCTTCACCAAGTTCTATTTTCAAGTCGTGAAACGCCTCAACATGTGCCCGACCTAATACAGCTTTTTCTTTAACATAAATATCATATTTTCTTTCATTACTTTTATCCTGTTCTTTAATAATCTGAACATAATTACGCACTTTTCTTTTTAAGCATACATCAGTAACTAAGCCCAGCCCAGTTTCTGCATCAACTCGTGGCAAGTTCCCTGCATCCGGGTCACCATTAGGATTCCCGTCTTGCACATCAAATAACAAAATAAATTCATACCTATTCTTAATAATCTTCTCGTCCATAATCATTTCTCCTTTTTTTATTTATAATTATTTTTTAGTAAACAAATCCTGACGCTGATGATAATAGCCAATCGCAAAACGTGACTGATCATCAAGAGACATATGCGCAGGGAAATTTTTATTACCATCAATATCATTAATGATTTCACCGACAAGTCTTTCTAAATTAAACTTACGACCGGGGTTTAGCTTCCCAAGATGATGACTAGATAAGCCTAGTAATCTTGGCATAACAATTACAGGAGTACTTGATGCCGCACCATAATAACGATCCTTTATAGTTGAATTGATCCCCGGCTGAGCTTCTTCCTGTATCTTTTCAAGCACTGCGAATAATCTGCCGGTCAAATACCCTTGATTCGTATTCGTCGGGTCTAACGCCATAGTTATCTCCTTTTCATTTTTTTTATAACATCTATTTCGCTTATTCAAATAAGCTTTTAGTATAGCTGCGCGAACGCGAGTAACATGCTGCTCAGCGCGAATACGCCGAATACATTGCTGCTGTAATGTTGCTGGATAGGGAGTTCCATCGAGTATACTCGCTATTAGTGCACCAGTAAGGTTGGGAGGTACATTATCCATTTTGTAATCCAAAACTATACTAGTCAGTAAATTAAAAAGAGAAAAATATTCATGCTCATCTTTTTTTCCACGGACTATTTCCAAATCTTCAAAATGTTGTGCGATTGATTCTCCAAACTCTTTTACCGTGCGTATTTTCCAGAAACGAACAGATATACGGGCTGCATTAGGTGCTAACCCTAAAATATAAAACTTATTGTTATTGTCTGCATTTAATTTACCTGACCGTATTGACTCAAACAATGTCTTAATTTCCTGAGAATTTCTATCAGGATCATCTTTTTGCGGGCAAGCAAAGAAAAAGGGGAAATACTTTTCAAAGTCTGTTTTCTTTTCGGCCCAGAAAAGAACAATCGTATCAGTAATTTTAAATTTATTTTTTGAATCCTTACTTAATAACGTGTTAAGAGCTGTTGTATATGCGTCTTCAGCTTTTTTTGATACAGGTGCGTTTAATCCTTGTTCTTTATAGTAAGAATCATAACCAGAATTTTTCTGAAAACCAACAAGCTTTCCTCCACTTTTTCCACCCGGCACAGAAGTCGCTGTATGCAAAACTGCGATTTCCCCCCGTTCTCCCGTAATCAGACAAATTCCTTCAGTATTGTTAATTGGGCCAGTTCCTTTTGACTCTCCCTCATCTTTTTTATCACAAATCACAAAACTTTTTAAATCTTCATGCTCTGCTACTAACTTAGTTTCACCAACCAACTTAAAGGATAGATTACAGCCAGAAATCTTGTAGCAATCGTTCCAATATTCATGTTTTAAAATGTCCTTTCGTTGATCTTCTCGCTCATAAAACTTTTTTACAGCCTTAAATTGCTCATTTAATGGATATTTTTCTGTTAATTCATTCACATAAGCAAGAAATGAACTATGTTGTTTCTGAGCATCAACTTTTGCTTTTCCCGTGTTATCTTTAGGACACGCCAATACATACCCGTAGTGATCCCATAACACATTTGATGTTTGCCAAGAATTAGCACCAGATCTTCCCCTCGTTTTCAATACTAAAAAGTCCTTCCTTGAAGCACCAACTCTTACTGATTCCAGATTAATAAAATTACCATCTTTATCAATAACTATCAGAAATGGTATTTCTTTCCACCCAAAACCTTGTGGGGGAATTTTGCTTTCGGGATCAGCTGCCTTGCGCTGGTAATACTCATGTAGTGATTGTAAGATCATCGCTTCACCTCCTCACTATCTATTGGAGGAACTGTGACTACACCATTCTCTATTTTTGCCCGAAAAAACATCGGTTTAGGATCGTTGATATCTGAGAAATCCATATCATAAAGCATATACCCCAAATCACGAGTTTCATTAATTGGTCGAATAGTTTCTTCTGATATATTTTCTATATATCTAAAAGCAGCAGAAAATTCGCGACACCCAAGATATGGCTGATTGAAGCACTGACCTTTTTTTGCTCTTCGCTCAAAGATCGCATTATATTTCCCGGGATTTTCATCTTTTCTCAATAGCTCTTTTTCCTCATTATCGATAAGTGTATCTAGTGTCGCAATTCTGATCTTTTTGCGATCCAAAGGATTAATAAATACCAGCTCAGCATGAAGCCTATATATAACATCCCGCAAAAACAACCCCGCTCGCTGCTGTCGATTAGGTTCGATGAACAACTCCTTTACACGATCACTTATTAACGCCCCAACTTCATTACGACGTACTGATATCCATTTTATCGGACTTAGCACCTCGATTTTTGTTACCTGCCATCTAATTGCAGGCTTCCAGAAAATAGCCTCAAAAACACCCCGGGCAGCAGAAGGAGTTATTACATCATAACTCACACGCTCAACCTTCATTTCCGGACGCGTAAAACACGCATAATCCCCACTTACTTCAATACAAAATTCTTTATTATAAAATTTTTCTATCACACAATCCTCCTCTCTTTTATCCAAGTAATAATTCATCTAACCACTCGTCATCAAATTTCAATCCGATCTTTTGATTATAAAGATTGATATCCGATTGAACCCATATACCGTCATAGGGAATAATTCGCTGCTGATCTTTCAATCTATCGAAATCAGATTTCTTTACTGACAAGGTATAACGCTGAAGTTTTCTCAAAAGCCAGTTTTCTGGGCCTTTACGTTTTAATTGCTCTATTAAATTGCTACTATCCTTATAATGAACAATAAAGCTTCTTGAATCTTTATCATCAATTAAACAAAACTCCTTAGCAGCTGTGGCAAATTGAAACTTCATTTCTTGGGCATTTCGAACTAATAGTTCATCTATTTCAGCTTTATCAAATTTATTCACCTTAGAATAAAACAAATGAAAATATTCTTTAAATATCTCTGGTGTTAAATAATCTTGATATTTTTTTGATAACAGCTCTTTCGTCGTATCTACACCTTTTCTTATAAAGCCTACAGGTACGCCATTAGGCGACTTAAAAATTTTAACCTGACCTAATTGATCCGATTCGTTTAGCTTGCCCTCGCGGTTACAACGTCCAGCAGATTGTGCTATTGAATCAAGCCCAGCTAATGATCTGTACACAACAGGAAAATCGATATCAACTCCAGCCTCTATCAATTGAGTACTTACAACTCTGACTGGCTCTCCTTTTTTCAATTTTTGTTTTATTTTATCTATAGAATCAAGAATATGCTGAGAACACATTAATCGCGATAAATGCTCGGTATCTTCCGGCATAAGCTTATAAAGTTCCCGGCAATCTTTTCGAGTATTAAGGATACATAGCACTTGTTCATATTGATTTAACTCATCAGCAATACTACGCCAAGATGGGGCATCGGCATGTAGTTCAGGCATATTCACGTAAACACGTTTAAGTTGTTCTGAAAGTACTGTGGGATTATCAATTATTTCACTAACACTTTCTAACCCTATAAATTCAGAACGTTGCGCTCCTATTGCCCCTACTAACGCGGGTTGGGTTGCAGATGAAAACAATACGGAAACCTTAAAATATTCAACAAGTGTTTTTAACGCTGATATTATTGGTTTCAAAAAATCCGGTGGAAGCATTTGGACTTCATCCAGGATAATTATACTGTTAGCAAGATTATGGAGTTTGCGGCATCGTGATGTTTTTGCTGCAAAAAGGGATTCAAAAAGCTGAACATTAGTGGTTATTATGATTGGTGCATCCCAGTTTTCAGAAGCTAGTTTAGATGCTTGTGATCTTGTATCTTCATCAATATTGCTATGATGCTCAACTACATTTTCTTCCCCGAAAATATCACGGTAAATTTGTGCAGTTTGGGTAATGATACTGGTATAGGGAATAGCAAAAACTATTCTTTTTTTATTGTGTTTTCTAGCGTGTTCCAATGCCCAAGCCATAGAAGAAAGGGTCTTCCCTCCCCCAGTAGGTACTGTTATTGAGAAAAAACCTGGAGTACCGATACCTTTCTGCATACATTGTTTTAAAATATTTGCCCTAATCCTATTAACGAAGGTATCTTTTGCATTATTTTTGAGTTCATTCATATGCTGATCAAATAAAACGTTCAAAGCATTAAGAGTTAAATATTGTTTACGCTGGCTAAACAAATCAAGGTTCATAAATTTTTCCGTGTCGAGCCGATCTGCATCGACCAAACAAGAAAAGATCATACGCATCCATAAATGTATTGCCTCATCCGTAAGAGCTTTGCCACAAGGCGGTTTTAAGATAATCGCTATGTTAATGGTCTTATTAATCTTAGATCTTATATCTTCCAGTAATTCTATTTTCTCTAAACGGCTCTGCAAATTACCACTAATTCCGATCTCATTATGCCAATTATGTAATCCTGCATGATGTCCTGCAATTACATACGACAATATATGTTGTAATCCTTTAGAAAAACCTTGATCAAATAAACGTTCTTTTGCCCATATTGCGCCAGCAGAAGTATGATCGCTTTTCTTATTTCCAATAATAGCTGTGTCTTCATCTTCATCAAGCTGGATTCCACATTTTCCAATATACTCCTGAAAAGCACTCGAATATTTACCAAGATCATGCCATAAACCAGCGAAACATGCCCATTCTCTTGATTCAAACTCAGAAGCAAACTCTCCTGCCATCCTCGCTACATTCTGCAAATGATCTTCCAGAAATTGCCACTCTTCCGGACCTTTGTCAGGCATAGTGTGTGCATAATATTTTTTATCAGTATTTTCTTCCATAAAAAAAGATCCCCCCGATTTAATGTCACAGTAACAACCTCACAAAAGCCGCAGGTCCCTGGGTCTCAACCTACATCATCCAATTAACCGGCATAGCAAAAATCATCCAGCAATCGCCAATCAGCAACACATAAACATTTCATGGAAGTTATCTATTATGATATTATAGCATAGCCACCCAGACAAAATCAGTCAGTTTACACGAATAAAAAATAAAATTTGTTTTGTGTGTAAACATAAAATTCACCTATAACTTTTTGTTCATGCTATAAGATAATTACAATAGAAAGGCAAGATTGCTGGTTGGTCATTAGGTATTGAAGGCTTGCGAAGTGATTTTGTTCCAATGCAGGATATAATTCTTTTATTAAAAAGGTAATTTGTATGAACCATAAATTATAGTCAGACAGTGAATAGAGCATCTAGTAGGACTGAACAGTTAGCGGATGACTTCATATGGTCAGGGGAAAAGCTATCCATGCCTCGAATTAAATTACTAGCAGAATTATCCCAAAAGGCATTCAGGAAAATTAAAAAAGGGAAGTAGAAATCCCCGCTAAAGAGGGTCTGAATAGCTGATAAAAATGTAACAATAAACACACTTGCAGTACTGGCCTGGAATTTCGAGTCCAGGCCAGCAAATAATAATTACAACAAGAAAATCGCTCTTGAGATTAGTTCACTAGTTAATAGTTTTAACGAATTCCAGAACTATACCCGTTGAATAAGTCTGGTTCAATGCCTGAGTAAAATCGGCAGTCAGTCCAAGGATCATTGTCTCATTGATCGGTTTTTGCTGGCTGACATCAAAGGTTTTCAATATCAAAGGCAAAGCTCCAAGTTGCATAAACGTACCGCTATTCGTGTTTATCTTGAGGGGAAGTACGCTACCGGTAATCAAGTTACCTCGGAGCCCCGTTTCATTGTTGGACAAGTAAGCTCTCACAAAAACACCGGTTACATTATCTGAAGCCACGATGTCAATCTGATTAGTCTTGAGAGAGAGAGAAATATTACCCGTTGCTTGCACCGGATAGAGGTCGTCGACATTGAACAGCAGGTTATTATTGGAAACAGAAAACTTAAGAAAACTTGGGGATGTCACGCTAATGGCTATAGATTGGGTTGCTATCTGACTGGCAATACCAGAAGTACGCAAGCTAGTCCCAACGGGAAGGTTAAGATTAACAATTCCCTGCGCTATAACCTGTTCTTTATTATTAACTACTACTATATCTTTATCCTCCCGATCATCATACACCTTGGAAATATGCTGGCTGCACCCCGCAATACTTAACCCAGCCAAAAGCACAAAAAAATACGGAATAGTTCTTTTCATATGAATCTCCTTTATTAATATAAAATGGGATTTTGCGAATCTCGCTCTATTAAGATTATCGATGAATTTACGGAAGGCAAATAGTTATCGCAATTTGGCTGCAACCACGGGATTATCCAGCGCACATCTTCATAATATTACAATAACTTCACATAATAAAGGCTTCTGCTACCGTAAATATTTAAGGAAAGCAAAATATCATACCTGCTTCGTACATTACTTCTTTCCTGAAGAATCAGAATCTTTTTCTTTCCAGATTCTGGCAAGATATTGTTCTCTTCCTGAAGCTGCTTTGTAGGTATTGTACCTTGCCGGGCTTTTCTTATAAAAGTCCTGGTGATACTCTTCCGCTTCGTAAAATTTCGAGGCAGGCAGAATTTTTATAACCAGCCGTTTATCAAATCGCTTACTATCCTCAAGCGCTTTCTTTGACTTTTCTGCCGATTGTTTTTGTTCGTCGTTAAGATAGAAAACAGCGGGAACGTACTGAGGCCCCCTGTCAAAAAACTGTCCATTCTCATCCGTGGGATCAATCTGTTCCCAGAATACTTCGAGCAACTTATCGTAAGACACCTTTTTAGGATCATACACAATCTCGACAGCTTCGACATGACCGGTCTTTCCAGTAGACACTTCTTCATAGGTAGGGTTCTCTTTTGTCCCTCCTGTATACCCGGAAGTAACAGCAATTACCCCATCAAGTTTTTGAAAAGGAGGCTGCATACACCAGAAACATCCTCCGGCAAAAATGGCTTTTTCATAGTTTATGTCAGTCATGGTATCGCTCCTTGTGATAATATATTTTTATATATCTTTCATATATTCAAACTTCTATCACTACAGGAAGGATCATCGGTCTTTTTTGGGTTTTCTTAAAAAGGAACTTTCCTACTCCTTCACGAATATCATCTTTGATTTGCCTTGTATCAGCCCAGGTAAGCGGTTTTGACTCGACCACAAGATTTCTGACCTTTCTGCGCAATTCCGCAATCAATTCCCGATTCTCTTTAAGAAAAACAAATCCCCTCGAAATAATATCAGGGTTCTGGGACAGTTCCCCGGTTTGATTAACGACCGTCGCAATGATGACTACCATACCATCCTCGGCAAGTACCTGCCTGTCCCGCAAAACGATATGCTGCATATCGCTGACACCTAATCCGTCAACAAAGACGTAATTACTCGGTACTTTCTTGCCGGTGAAACTGGCTTTTTCTTTATTCACAACTAAAGTAGATCCGTTATCAGGAACGAATATCCTGTTTTGAGGGAATCCGCTCCGCTGTGCCAGAAAAGCAGCTTCCTTCAGAAGATAATGGTTGGCATAGACCGGCATAAAATAGGTTGGCTGAATCATTTCGATCATTTGCAGGATATCTTTTTGCGTAGCATGGCCTCCCATATGAACGTCCATGATTTCGCTATGGACCACATGATCGCATTGCCGGTATATATTATCTTTCAGTCGCTGGATCATCCTCTCGTTACCAGGGATAACCGAAGAGGAAAAAATAACCGTATCGCTCTTTTTCAGCTTAATATGACGATGGGAACGATTGACGATCCTCGACAAAACAGCATTTTCCTCCCCCTGGGCGCCGGTACAGATCATAACGACCTTTTCATCGGGATAATCACGGATCCTTTCAATAGGGATCAACGTGCCTTTGTCCACTTTCAGATAGCCGAGTTTAATTACTAACTCAACATTTTTTTTCATGGAATACCCGTCCAAAGCTACCTTCTTATCTGTTTTTTGCGCTATCTCAATAATCCACTCAATACGTTCTATCTGGGATGCAAAGGTGCCGATAAGAACCCGTCCGGTTGCCATGTTAATAATCTCGAACAGGTTTTCATAAACGTCCTCCCAATTTCCAAGCCTTTCTTTCCTGGTCGCGCCAAGACTTTCCAGCATGAGCACGGTCGGCTTGCTCAGGTCCCTCAAGTGACGATAATCAATAGTAGAGTTTCCATTATCATCCCGCTCCATTGTCCAATCTCCCGGGTGTATTGCAGTACCTGCCGGGCTTTCGATAATGACCCCGACCGCGTCCATTATGGAATGCATAATCCTGAAAAACTTTATAGTCAGCTTCCCTAAGGGAATTATCTGATTTATGTCCTTAATATAGGTTGTTTTTAACTTATTAGACGTACCTTTCTTATAATCATCCTGCCGGTCTTTGATCAAAGAAAGGGTCAGGTCTCGTCCGATAATCGGGGGATTGCCAAGTTTTTCCAAAAGGATCGGCGCCGCTCCGATATGGTCGAGATGCCCATGACTGAATATCACTCCTTTTATTTTTTTTTCTTTACCTTCCAGGTATTTCGTGTTTGGAATAATGTAATCCATTCCAGGCATATCCTCATCCGGGAATTGTATTCCCATATCGAGGATCACAATATCGTCCCGGTATTCGAAAACAGTCATATTGCGGCCAACTTCTTCACACCCGCCTAACGGTATTATTTTGAGGTCATTGAAATATTTAATTTTATTCATAAATCTACCGGCTTTCCTTTATAAATAGTGTGCATCGTCAGCATTAATTGACCAGCACTATAATACTTATATTATTGTTTAATCAACTACTATATTTATAGGAATTAAAAATCGCAAAACCCACTATATCTCAAAAAAAATATCTCAAAAAAAATAATAAGCTATTATATATTATAATTGAAGGACCGGGTTCCTGGATTTCTATAATCAGGATCCCCATGAGAGCGCTTTTTTAGGACATTGAGATATACACAAGGAGCATTTCAGGCAATCGCTGCCGGTAACTTCGGTTTCTTTCACTGTGGATAATATATCAATATTTATAGGACATTTTTTTTCACATACTTTACAATTCAAACAAAGATTTTTATCTATCTGAATATTTGTCGAATGCCTGCCAATTATTTTTTGCATTGTTCCGACAGGGCAAAAAGAACACCAGGTCCTCGGCTTATAAATAAAACCCAGAATTATTCCAATTCCTGTGGTAACAGCGCACATAAGCCAAAAAACCCGACCAACATAATCAATCGAGGTAGGGTTTTGAGCGATACGAAAAACCAGGAATCCCATTAAGACACCCATTACCATAAGCCGGAAACTCATCTTTTTAAAAAAAACCGGAATTAATGCATTTTTTGATTTTTTAATAAAAAAAACACTTAAAAACATTCCCCGCGGACAAATATTCCCACAATGATATCTCCCGTTATATAAGCTTAAGACTACAGCTGTTAGCATAACAACCGGGACAATATACCCGAGTACCGGCAATTTCCAACCTAGTCCGATGGTAACAACCGCAAGCGACACAAACAAAAATTTCTTTATTACTACAAACTTATTTTTCAAATTTTTCATCATTGTCAACTCCTGCATGAAATTTATTTATCGACTGGATTATAACATGCGAATATAGCGATGCATAGCCCGGCACAGGAAATTATGATAAGTCGTTGTTGGATGCATTCCTACCTCAGACGCCAGCCTTCGATTGTAACCACTTTACTAATTGTTGAGGAGATAAGGCTCCAACGACTTTATCAATCTGTTTGCCATGCTGATAAAGCAGCAGCGTCGGGGTACCCATAACATAAAAAGTTGAGGACAGCGCCGGTTCATACTGCACGTTTACTTTTGCGATTTTGAGCAAGCCGGCTTTCTTTGTAGCTAACTGGTCAAGGATAGGATTAAGACGAAGGCAATAAGCACAAGTAGTTGACCAGAAGTCAACGAGTACAACTCCCGGCCAGTCAGTCACCTCTTGACGAAAAGTCTTAGAAGTTACGACGACAGACTTACTTGGATATTCCAGAATATTTTGGCAATTTCCGCATTTCAATGTGGAGTTCAGCTTGTCGACTGCAACCCGGTTGACTGTTCCGCAAGACTGGCATTTGATAAGAACAGAACGCATGGCTCCCTTCCTTTTCCTCTTCACTACATAATATATCACGCAATACCCATTCTCTTGTCTCCTCATGGTTATAGCACTTTTCCAAGAAGTAATAAACAACATTGAGAATAATTATAAGGTTTAAAACGCTGCATAATAATAATTGGAAATAACAGCAAAATTATCAGCAATAGCTCTCGCTGCATCCCCTGTAACGATCGAGGGGCAGTAATCATTAACACTAGGTTCAGAGGAGATAAGGCAAGGAATAAGATTAACAATATAGCCTTTTAATATACCTTCTTGCGCAAAAAGTTTGACTTGGAGGATAAGTGTTTTCTTATCTCTGGGATTAACATTTCCGCCAAAACAAAAATTCCCCAGGCTATATGCAATCAACTTACCTTTATAGAACTCCATAGGTTGAAGCACATGCGGATGGTGACCAAAAACCAGAGAAGCCCCGGAATCAATAGCAGCATAAGCTAATTGCCGCTGAACCGGAGAAGGTTCCTGTGCAAGTTCTTCGCCCCAATGGAAGCTAACTACAACGAGAACCCCGCGATTCACATAATAAGAAATATCCCTCTGCATCGCTGTCGGAGAACAGCGCCACTGAGCATATCCCAAAAAGACAATCGGAACATCGTTTACTTTTACTTCCCACTTATACCCGTCACCAAAGTAATTAATACCATAATGCTCTAAAGCAGCAAGAGTATCGTTAAATCCCTGTTCCAAATAATCTTTTGAGTGGTTGTTCGCTATATTAACAGCAGAAATACCACCTTTGTTCAATATTTCTGCGTATTCCGGCAACCCACGAAACCTGTATTCTTTATCTTGTGCTGTAGTAAAATTAGTTAAAGTACCTTCCAGATTTGCGACACTGATATCACTACGCCAAAACACAGGAGCCACCTTTCGAAAAAAGTAGCCTGCGCTGTATTTGCTATAATATTCATTGAAACTCCCTCGATAGTTGGGAGTAGTATCAGTTCCAAGTGTACAATCTCCAACAAGGGAAAGAATTACAGACTTAGTCTTTGTCACTGATGGCAGTCTTAAATCTTTTGCATATTCTACAGTTTGAATGTTTTTTCCAGGAGGAAAAGAGATCACGCTATTACTTGGTATCGAGGGAGAGACATGCAATCCCGCTATCACACCCAAAATAGAGCAACCAGCAAAAAATACTAAGATATAAAAAACAGCGCGCAAACCCATAGAATTAATATGTTATTTATAAATACAAAGATAAGAAGCTTCAGCCTCTACTTTTACCTGAAACCGTTGATTTGCATCAATAACAAACGAGTCTTTCGATGAAAACAATTCCCAGTCATGTCCGGGAAGTTTTACCCGAAGCGTACCGGAAGTAACAGTCATAATTTCTTTAGTGCTGGTCCCAAAGTCGTATTCTCCGGCTTTCATAACCCCTACGGTAGCTGGTCCGTCTGCGGTAGTAAGAGAGAGAGACTTTACGTTACCTTCAAAATATTCGTTAACTTTTATCATACATTTCTCCTAGCATTATAAGTTACAAATTCATCACCTTACAAAAAGGAATCTAAATTTTACTATAGCAAAGTGATTTAGGCAATTGTATCCGGGGAGTCTTCTGCTACCCGAATATTCCCGAGAAATCTTAAAATCCAGCAAACAAGCCATCGTTGAGATCCCTCGAAAATACTCGGGATCAAGAATTTCGAAGGTAACTCACCGATTATGTTTCACGAATCTGATTATTGCATCTCCTTTCCAGTTAATATATTATTAAACTATACATATAATTAATAAATAAATTAAATCGAGAAAGAATTATGAAAAATAAAACACTCTATTGCAGTTATTATTACAAACATCGAAGTGAATACGATAACATAACAAAAATATACGCCGGCACAGGCAGTTTATCCATCCAAAACAAGGATTTTTGTGAAGATAATCCGCGAAAATTACTCACTCAAATGCAACTTGAGATTCAAAACTATATGAACCCGGCAGACACATTGGTAATGTTAATTGAGGATGACACACACAACAAAGGATTAGCTCAATTTATGATCAACTACGCAGCCCAGAAAGACAAAGAAGTAGTTGCGATATTCCTTCCAGGCAAAGCTCTTTGTAAAATACCTCCTGCTCTGATTGATCTCAATTTCAAAAGGTATAAAAAGCTATCATTAATCAAATATGATGACGAAAGTATTATTGATTCTCTCAATGGCATCTATTCATGGGATGACTAATCAGCAGATTAAACTTTTAACATAGCATTAATTAGATAACATCCATCATATCAAATTTCTTCATTAGCTCTTCCGGTACTGGAACCGGATATTCCGGCGGCACATCATTATTAATATTTTTCCCATTTATCAACTGATCATACAAATCAGTAGCATTTTCTACTGATAGAATGTTTTTTTTATACTCATCATAAAAAAGTCTGTATATACCTATCTGAATAGCTCTTCTGGAATCAGCCTTATAGAGCTGGCTGTTTCTGTCAGGGTCCCATTGTACCCGGTTTAAATTCCTGACTAAAGCTCTTTTATGCGATTTGGTATCAGGATAAAAACCATTTTTGGGAATCGTTGTTAACGCCGCAGTTGCAAGCAGGTCATAAAAAAAACTACGTTTAATATCAATTTTTAAAATTATCTGCTTTTCTTCGTTATCTTGATTAGTATTATGGTATCTATATAACATCCAATATAATGAAGGTTTTATCCAGGTCATAGACCTTTTATCATCAAATTTACGCCCAAACGTCTGAAGATGAATAGCTTCCAAGGCAATGTCGGGCTCAAAAGATTGATATACGGTAATTTTATCTGTATCATAAGCTGCTCTAATACGCCGGGGGGAAAAATCCAGGTTAGCCGTAGATAAAACATAGGTATCTGTTTTAGGATTAATCCCGATGTTATCTATCATGTCTTGTGGTTTTTCCACTGTAATCAAATATTTCTCATTGCCATCCGGCAAAACAGCTTTAACGTATAAAGGATTTGAAATTGACGTCTCATTTTGAAGCATATTGATATAAGAACCAGCATAAACTATTGGTCCGGAGAGTCCTTCACAAGTAAAAACTATATTTTCCTTATCAAGTTTAGCGTCCTTTATAGTTAAAAAAGTTTCGTCGCCTCTTGGGAAATCAGGGGAAATAATCCTCATTGTCTTTGCTTTGTTTAGCAAGATTGGGAAATGAATATCTATTATTTTTTTCAACATGACTATTCCTTAATGAGCAGTTTCATCGTATTTTACTAACGCAATAGGCGTGATCCCTGTAATTGCGTCATTAAACAGTGTAGCAGTTTTGTCTAACAGAACTATGTTATATGAATTTACTTCATTTTTTACACCTAAGCCAAAATTGCGAGGGCAATACTTGGGGGATAAAGGATCAATACCGAGACAACTTTTATACTTCAATAACTCTAAACATTTATTGATAAAATCGTTATAAACAGCAGGTTGAATCGATATTTCCAAAACTATGAATTTTTTGTATGAACTAAATTTATTATAAAAATTTACTGAGTATGAATCAACAAAAGAAAAATAAGTTCCACTCATATGTTTAGTATCATAAAGATAATCCTCTCCGGGTAATCCATCCGGTGAACCCTCAGGTTTATATATTTTTTGCCGGTCAAGCATAGCTAGTCCTCGATCATAATCTACGTTCAGATATAAACAGTTCTTTTTACCAAAATTCTTCAATTTAGCTAAAAAGACAGCTTCTCGTTCCTTATATTCAGTATCCACAGTTATTCTTTTTAATGCAGTTGGGTCAACCTTGTCTTTTAAATAAATTTTGGCAAAGTTTTTCATCGGTGTTTCCGATAAATAATATAATCTCTTTATTGTCCTGTTACTTCCAATTCTGGCATCATATCTCTGATACCCTTTTAAATTTGCTAAGAGCTGTATTTCTTTCAACCTGTCTTTGCTTTCAAGAAGCGAGTTATAATCATCATCATCCACAGCTTTTATAAGTTTTTTAACAAGAGCTCGTTCTATCTGGTTCCGAAATGTTTTTAATTGTCGTAAAACATTCTTCGCTTCCGGCGAAAAAATTGTTCTAGTATCCTTTTGAAACTTCGATAGTTCCGCCCATAATTTAGAGTATTTTTTAGGTATAGTTTGATCTTGTGTAAACGCAACGTTATCGTCCTTGGCCGTTAGCTGGATTCTATCGTCTACTCCTGCAAACAATTTAGCTGATAAATAGCTCATATAGTCTTTTCCTGGTAATTAGTTAATCTTGCTATTAATATACCCGGAGTCAATCTCGCATAAACATTTATAGTTTTTTCTGTAACTAAATTAGTATCGTAAGAGAACACAAAAGATTTCGATATTACATAAAAATTTTCGTCACTATAATAAAATCAATGCAATTACCAAGCAAAACCATACGATAATATACTAAAAATAGCTAAAGGTCTATAAAAATGCTAAATAAGCTTGTGAGTATTCCAAAGGAAATCGTTCATAGTGCTGATTGGGCTTTTATAAATAAATCCAGAACTATGCCATTGGATTTCTTAGAATCTTCATTAAAAAATTGGGAAAAACTCAATCCCCTTGAGCGAAGGATCATGTTGGAACATTTATTATTTAATGTAGACCTTGGGCATTACTTGTTAAATAAAACCATGGAAACACAGCTTAACAATTTGACTATTCTCGATGAAGATCAAAGCAAACTGGTGACTCGTATCATAAACAAGATGATTGAAACCGAACAAAACAACCCTGTCATGGGAAGAGGTTTAGAATATTTCCTTGCTGAAGAACTGAAAGAGTTGAAAACTAATGTGGATAATTACTGCGACAAATATAGTTTTGGATTTCTCGACGGGGTAACCCAAAATCTTAACAGAATATTCAGCTTCAGCAAAACGTTTACCCTCGCAGGACCCAACCTGAAATTAGATATTTTTTATTCCACTATTTTTAATTCACTAGAGACAGCAAGAAAATTCGGAAGAAGAGAACCTTTTCTTGACATTCTTTCGATCTATTTTTTCCAAAAACAAAATTTAGTTGAACTTTACGAGCCGGAAGATCCTGATAAAGCAAAACAATTTATTGGGTTTCTCTATGATATTCTCGATGAACATGTCATAAAAAACCTTATTATTTTCAATTTACACATACCGATGGATCAATCGAACAAACCGGAATATGAAAAATTAGCAAACATGATAATTAACCTGGCTCTAACAGAGGAAGAGGAAAACCCTGATAATGACAGGGTAACCAGGCTTATGACTGAACTACAACCACCAAGCAATGCTAGTGAACTGGTAAATAATCTCAAAGATCTTTATACAACTATTAATCAAAAAATAATTACCTATTCTCGAAGCCCCTACGATAAATCTGTAAGAAATGAAGCATTAATTGCCAGAAGCTTTTTCCTTGAGCGCGGAGTGATTCCATCTCGGCAGAATAAGCAGTTAGAACACCCCTGTTTTAATACCTTCAGAACAAGCAGCAGTTCAAGCAAATTACCGATGCTCTCAATTCTCTAGAATTATTAATTCACTAACAACCATGCTACTTGGCAATATCAATTAACTCCACTTCGAAAATCAGTGCCGAATTAGGACCGATTGTTTCGCCTGCTCCATTCTCCCCGTATCCAAGATGGGAAGGAATGAAAAGCTTGTATTTACTGCCGACATTCATTAATTGTAAAGCTTCTGTCCATCCGGGAATGACTCCGTTAAGTGCTAATGTAGCCGGAACACCGCGTTTATACGAACTATCGAACTCTGTTCCATTAATAAGTGTTCCTCGATAGTGAACGGAGACTCTATCTGTCGCTTTTGGTTTAGCACCGGTCCCTTTCGTAAGAACGAGATATTGCAATCCACTCTTCGTTTCAATAACTCCGGCTACTTTTTTATTATTTGCCAGAAACTTTTGACCTGCACTAAGATTCTTCTCCGCTAATTCAGATTCCTTTTTCTCATTCACTTTTTGTTTCTCCTGAAGCTGCTTCATTACTGCAACAAACTGCTCTTGCGTAATCAATGGCTGATTGCCTGACATCCGGTCCTTAATGCCTCGAGATAACAAATCAATATTGAGTTTTGCGTCATCCCCTAATTGACTTAAGCTGCCGCCGATATTCAATCCTAATGCGTAGCTGAGTTTCTCATCAAAAGTGTCTAACTTTACATTTTTCGTACTGACATCATTAGCTGCAAATCCGCAAACTGATAACGAAAACAACAATATTCCAGCAGTAATGCTCACCTTATATGTATTCATTTGTTCCTCCGATTTTTAAGTAACTTTTTGACATTATAACAAATGTTACGGAATAAACATATATAGAAGACAGACACCGCGGTCCGGCCCCAACCAGCGATAGCTAAATAGTATCAGTCTTTCATAAATAGGGTTAATAGTCCCAATTATAAATCAGGTTACCTTCTTCATCATAAGATTGCCGTTTGGTTTTTTCATCATTTTTATAATTCATCTCGTACTTAACTTTGCCATTTTCATAGAATTCTTTCGCTGTTCCGTTACGTTTACCTTCACTGAAATTAATTTCCTGCTTAGGTTTGCCATTTTCATAGAATTCAGCCTGAAACCCTTCAGGATTATCTTCTCTAAAGCTGCCTTGCAACTTGAGTGTTCCATTTTCATAATATTCTCGTGCAATACCATCTTTCTTATCGTTCCTGAAGTTTATTTCCGACTTTAACTTTTTATTCTCATAGTATGCTTTATACACGCCCTCAAGTTTGTCATCTTTATAATGAGCTTGATCCGCTAACATCCCACTCTCGTAATATTTGCTTGAAATACCGGAAATTTTCCCTTTTTTTAATGTTGATTCTCCTTTTAATGCACCGCCCTCATAGAACTCTTTAACGGAACCGTCGATAACGCCATCGATATAAGCCCACTGCGCTTTCAACTTGCCGTTTTCATGATATTCACTCCATATTCCCTGCTTAATATTATCAGAACACCCGCCCTCACCTCGTAATGCACCACTCTCATAGTAATCTCTCTGCATACCGTCGATTTTGTTATTCTTATAGTTTCGTAACGCTTTTACTGTTTTATTTTCGAAGTACGATCTAACCAATCCCTCAAGTTTGTCATTCTTATAGGTTCCTTCACTCAATAAAGCTCCGTTTTCATAATAATCTTTTACTTCACCCTCTTGTTTGTTATCCTTGTATGTCGTAATAGATTGTAACGTACCGTCCTCATAATACTGGTTAACCATACCATCAGGAATATTGCCATTTTGTGTTACCAGTTCAGATAAGCTAGTATAGCTCTGAGTTGCAATTGCCACATCCCCGTCATAAAAAACGGCAAGAAAACTGCCATCGTCGTTAGCAATGGCAGTTCTCGTAATTGTATCGGCAAAAGATATTCCTACTAGAGATAATGATATAAGAGCACTGAATATTAAAACCATTTGTTTGTTCATAAAACTTAACTCCTTAAATTTTTAGTACAATTAATTTCTATTATATATTGAAACATTATTTTGTCATAGCAAGAACCATTCAGGAAAAACCGGCAACAGCAAATAAGCCACCTGCTTTATCAACACTAATATTTGCATTATCAGAAAAAACAGCTTATACTACGTCATTAAACTACAAGAAATATATTCTCAGATGAATAGAGTCCATATGAAGAATAATAATAAAACACAGGATCAACCTTCGACAGAAAGTCAGCTCTCGACTCGCGCACTTGAAAGACGGATTAAACGAAGATTCCTTAAAGAAGTTCATTCCTTTTTTGCTTCCTGCTCCCAGGGATTCGAAAATATCCTGGCTCAGGAACTCAAAAACATTGAAGGGGTAACCAATCTCGTAATCGTAGAAGGCGGAGTGGAATACTCGGGTGAACTCAGATTAATGTATGAATCTAATCTAAGATTAAGAACGGCAAATAGGATATTAATGCGGATTGCATCGTTCAATGGCAAATCATATCCGACGCTTTTTAACAAAGTCAGGACAAAACCATGGGAACTCTACCTTGGTATCAATCCGGAAATAAACATTAATGTTACCGCAAAACAATCACGGCTGCATCATACCGGGAATATAGCCAAAACCATCGCAGACGGTATAAAGAATTACTACCAGAGATTTAACCAGGATATTTCAGTAAAAGAAGACGCGAGCAAAACTATCTTCGTTCGATTTTTTGACGATGCCTGTACCATAAGCCTGGATACTTCCGGTGAACATCTACATAAAAGAGGCTATAAATCACACAATGTCGATGCTCCTATACGAGAAACCTATGCAGCAGGGCTTCTCCTTAAATATGGAGTTGAGAATTATAACACAATCGTCGATCCATTCTGCGGTTCGGGCACTTTATTATTTGAGGCAGCCAGTATTGTTCACAGTGTCCAGGCTGGCAGCATAAGGGATTTTGCCTTTTTCGACTTTGCTTTTTTCAATAAAGGATTGTGGGAAAAGATAAAGAAGGAGAATCCTGCCCGAGATATTCCCACAAAGATAGATCATATTCGGTTTTTCGGCTTTGATATTGAAGAAAAAGCAATAGAAGCAGCACGCAGTAATAGCAAAAAGCTAGAAATGGATGAACTAATATCATTTCAGGCTCAGGATGCACGGATACTAAAAAACAGATGGGAAAACAAAGGACTAATCCTTGCAAACTTGCCTTATGGAATAAGACTGTCAGGAAAACAAGAAGATATACGTCAGTTATATAAAGACTTCGGGGAAACCCTCCGCAACGAGTTCAAAGGCTGGACAGGACTCTTCATCTCAAACAGCATCCCCTATTTACAATTACTCCCAGTCAAAGTAAAAAACTCTTTTCAGTTTTCTAACGGTGGAATAAAAGTTACCGCACATTGGGGAAGTATTAAATAATATTTATTTTTTATACCTCTAAATCCGAGAAAATGAAGCAAAAAGATCTGATGAAAAGCCATACCCGCTTAAGTATTTTTTCAATATACTAAATAACAAAAAAACTGCATGGCTTGTAAATTATTATTACAAAACCATGCAGTCTGTTATGAAAAATGTTTGGATCTTAAAAAACTATTT
Organism: Candidatus Margulisiibacteriota bacterium; assembly: GCA_003242895.1. Taxonomy (NCBI): domain Bacteria; kingdom Bacillati; phylum Candidatus Margulisiibacteriota; species Candidatus Margulisiibacteriota bacterium. Next base: position 122,111 of record QKMY01000019.1, on the reverse strand, counting down.
CTTATCTTTCGCTCTTGTGACCAAAGGTTTTTGTCCCCGTTTGTTTTCGTTAAATACGCCCAAAATTATTTCAGCTTCTTTAAATGGCGTTGTAATAAAGGAAAACTTATCGAATATCTGGACATCCTGAATATTTCTATCATTCACATTTGTTTTTTGTCTAATAAAATCAACCAGTTTTCTAGGTGTCATTCCATCTATTTTGCCTCTGGCAACGAACAATCTTGATTTGCCCTTATAATCAACAGTTTCTTCTCTAATCTCATTATAATTCTTGGAATCCAGTTCATCCTGAAAGGTGTATTTAAGGATAGCAGCCAAAATATCAGCTGATTGGTATTCCGAAAGAAGTTCTTGTGCCATTTCTTGATAATTATCAAAGTTTTCCATCTTAACAATATTATCAAGCTCGTTCTTAATTCTAACTTTTTTTATTTTAATAATGTCTTCTATTTTCGGTAATTTTTCTTTTCTAATGTCTGTCTTGGCAATTTTCTGGATAAAAAGAAGTCGGCGATATTCTTCCCGGGTAACAAAGGTTATAGCAGTTCCCTGCTTACCTGCTCTTCCTGTTCTCCCGATACGATGCACGTATGATTCCGGGTCTTGAGGCAAAGAATAATTAAGAACATGAGACAGATTATTAATATCTATTCCACGGGCTGCAACATCAGTTGCTACCAGGATAGTAATACGTTTCTTTTTGAATTTATCAAGTATCTTTTCACGCTGCGCCTGCGAAATGTCGCCATGCAATCCGTCTGCATCGTACCCGCGCTCATTGAGCCTGCTCGCGATCTCATCAACATCGATCTTTGTCCTACAGAAAACAAGCCCGTAGAACTCTATCTCGATATCAATAATTCTGCAAAGTGCTTCGAATTTTTCAGAGGATGAAACCTCGAAGTATATCTGGTCAGTAAGATCAACCGTCATATTTTCTTTTCTTACTGCGATAACTTCATATTTTTTCATGTAATTCTTTGCGATATCTAATATTTCACGAGGCATTGTAGCCGAAAACAACAACGTTCTTTTTTCAACACTTGTACTTTTCAAAATTTCTTCGACATCCTCGATGAATCCCATTGCAAGCATTTCGTCTGCTTCATCAAGAACTAGATAGGAGATAGAATCTAATTTCATACTGCGTCTGCGGAGGTGATCAAGAATGCGTCCTGGAGTACCGACGATAACATCAACTCCACGTTTAAGCCTTCTGAATTGTTCTTCGATTGATTGACCGCCATATATCGGAACGATCTGTAGGTTTTTTTGTCCTTTTAGGGAATTCAGCTCCTCAGCGACCTGTATTGCCAGTTCTCGTGTAGGAACCAAGATTAAAGCTTGTGTTACTTTTGATTTTTCCTCAATCTTCTCGATAATTGGAATTCCAAAAGCTGCAGTCTTGCCGGTTCCTGTTTGCGCTTGCCCGATAATATCTACTTCGCCCTTAAGCAGTATAGGGATCGTTTGCTCTTGAATTGGTGTTGGCTCTTCAAAACCTTTTTTCTTCAAGGCCTTTAAGGTGTCTTCCGACAACCCAAGTTTTCTAAATTTTTCCAGTGTTTCCATGATTATCTCTTCTTTCAACTATTTTAATTACTTGTTCCAAAAAACATGTCTCTTTATACTATAAAATTTTTATATATATTAAGACATACAGCATACCCTATATTACACTTTTTTACCAGTGATAAATTTCCACAATTTCCTTATCGAAGAAATAAAATTGAATAGTTCCACAATACCAATTAAACTGTAATTATTCCAAATCCAACTGATTTAGCTGCTCTTCAAAATAATTTGACTGTTTGTCATGTTCTACAAGAATAATTTCGAGCTGTGCATAGAACTGGTCAATATCAGTCTTATGCTGATGGTTCTTTAATGATATTTCTTTTATTTTATCGCTTAGACCTTTAGCAGAAGCTTCGACAATTTTTTCATTGTTTGCGTTGACCAGCTTCTCAATCTTTTCGATTTTATGCTCATTTTCTTTAATGGCCTTTTCCAGTGGCTTAAGCACCGTACTTCGTTGATTAATTATCCCTGCCCGAAGCTTTTTTTTATCGCCGCGGCTCACGGAGTTGTCCGAAGCTTTTTTCTTGCTGCCATTCGACTGCGCTTCGTCACGCCAACCTATCTGATCCAAGAATTCCTGATAACTGCCGTCAAAGACAAACACTTTATCATCGTCAAAGATAATCAGGCGGTTCGCCAGCTCATGCAGGAACATTTCGTTGTGAGTAACAATGACCGAGGCGCCTGGAAAAGAATCCAACGCAGCCAACAACGAATCACAGGATTCCATATCAAGATGGTTTGTCGGCTCATCTAATAGAAGCATATTGACCGGCGATAATAATATTTTGCCAAGCAATACACGACTACGCTCTCCACCGGAGATTACAGAGATCTTTTTGAGAGCAGAATCTCCCTGGAACATCATCGAACCACAGATATCGCGAGCTTTCTTCCGGTTATTATCTGGATCAGCTGCAATAAGCTCTTCTTCGATCGTTCGTTGTACATTCAATCGTTCGATATTCGTCTGGCCAAAATACCCGAATGCAATTTCAGGGTGACCATAAAGAGACCCTGCTGACGGCGTCAACTCTCCGCACAACAACTTCAGCAACGTCGACTTACCTCTCCCGTTCTTACCAATAACACAAATCCGGTCATCCTTCGCAATCGAGATCGAAAGTCCATGGATCAAGAGATGATCTTCTTTATAGCCAAACGATATATTTTTGACTTCCATTATTTTCTTGGCATAAAAAGGTGACGCGTTAAATGAGAATTCCAGTGTCTCAATCCTTTCGAGTTTTTCAAGTTTTTCTTTTTTCTCCAGGGCTTTGACCCGGGATTGAACCATTCCGGCAAGTCTTGCCTTAGCGCGAAACCGGCTAATAAACTGTTCGGTCTCCTTACGTTTCTTCTCATCATTCATACGTGTTTTTTCGTGAATCTCTTCTTCTTTCGCAATCTGCTCATATAATTTCGAAGTATCGCCGGCTATTTTCCGGGCCTTCTTACGGTGAATGATCATGGTATGAGTAGTAACGCTATCCATAAAATTCCTATCATGAGTAATGATCATGAGTTCATTCTGCCATTTACGCAAAAAACTCACCAGCCAGCGGATCGAGATGATATCAAGGTAATTAGTAGGTTCATCGAGGAGCAAAAGATGCGGTTCGGCAACCAGGACTTTTGCAAGGTTAAGTCGAACTTGATATCCGCCGGAAAATTCTGACGGATGCCGCCACATATCATCTTCTGTGAATCCCAGGCCAGCTAACACTTTCTCAACTACCCAGACGTCATCAATATGCTGCGGTCGCAGACCAAGACATCCCTCGTAAAGGACTGTACTCTCAGTAAATTTCAGATGCTGCTGAACATACCCGATAGTATAATTCTTGGGAACAGCGATGGTCCCGGCTTCAGGCAACACACTTCTATTCAATAGATTGAACAAGGTTGTCTTGCCGCTCCCGTTTCTTCCTACCAATCCGATCCGCTCTCTGCTATTAATATTAAAATTAACATCATCAAAAATATCCTGAGCTCCAAATGACATTTTCACATTTGATATACTAATCATCGCAATTGCACCGTATTTGGCTATCCTTTTGGTATGGTAATCCTTAAGTAACGAAGGACTTTTATTCGGGAAATAAAATTACCCGTATATCATACTATTTTTCCCCATTTAGTCCAAGCAAAATTTGACTGAGTTGTACGTACAAACATCTTTAAAAAAGATAAGATTCCTGAATAACAAAAATATCTTCACCTGTTATATAGTGCAAAATCGTCCATTATTAGTTTATTGGAGGCGTTACGGATAAATTATAGATTAAGAAGTTCATATCGGCGGGGAAGCCACCTAATTAATCGTTTATGTAGGAATATTTCACCACTTCGTATTGTTCAAAATCAGGCAAAACAATTTCAACACTTTTAATGTATTGCAGAGGTACAAGAGTATTGAAATCTGTTACCAGAAAATGAGTTGTCGTATAACGATAACTATTATCTGATTTATCAGCATTAGAGCTTTGGCCTATCTCAAATTTATTGTACAATTTTCGAGGATCAATCTTACAACGATGGCTATGCCACTGGTCCAATGTAATAATATTATTTTCGATAAGCATTTGCTTCAGGTCACCGGGATCTACAAACTCCTTAAACTCCAGGATTACAAGTGAGTTCTTTTTATTAAGGTCCCTAACTTGCGCTATTCCATGATATTTCACATCCGAAGTTGATATCGTAGGCAACCTGATCATACTCACCCCTGAATAAACACTTTTAGGAGTAAAGCTTTTATCAATCCAATATTTGAGCATATAAAAAAATGTCTCGTCATAATCATTAATTAGATTAGCTTCCAAATCTTTGGCATCATAATATGACGAAACTGCCTTTAATTCTTTTTTATCATATTCAGAATGTCTTTCCTTAACCAGATTGAGCATATTCGTTCGATATTCCTCAAGTCCTATTATCTTTGCTACCTCACCTTTTTTTGACAGGACAATCGTCGGATCAGTGTCAATTTCGGCTAACAAGTGAAGTCTATCCTTAACATTAGGCAATGGTATATTTTGGAGTACCATTCCTCCCGTTGTAATCATTTCAAAGCCATCATTTATTTTTGTTATGGAAAAATAATTAGCTTTCTTAGCATAATGAGATTTTTCCTTACCAGCTTCATAACGGTGAAAACCAACTTCAGAGATGACATGTCCCGAAAGCTTTGCCGGCCAATTAAACCGCAAGGTAAATAAGCCTTGATCATCAGCGTGTAATGGCGCTGTTACTCCAATCAATATTAGGAGAGAGAAAATTATTCGACAATATATTCTGTTATTTCCCATTTTGTATTTCCTTATGAATATATAGCTCTATTATACACGTTGAATAAAAATTGAGGTATTCAAAAGCGCCTTCGTCCTGCAAAGAAGGAAATAGATCTAAAGGATACCGCCCCAACACTTCTTTTGCAGATAACCCGCTGCATTTCTCCATAAAGGTATTCCGGTAAATATATCATTGTTATGCAGCTCAGTCATATAATTCCGGATAATTCACATAGGTATTATGAACCATATTTGAACTTTCATCACAACTACAACAACTTACAGCCGTAGACATTCTTCTATTCTTATATTAAATTATTAGGAATTTAATTTTTGAGAACAGGAGGCTACTCAATATAACAAACAAAATACTGAATAGTTTCAGGATTAAGTACGAGCTGCTTTCCCCGTTAAGGCAACCGAGAATTCCACCATTTAAAGGAGGATAAACGCTTATGAAAAAAATAATTCTTATCGCAATTGCAATAGTAGCAGCACTGACACTTATTAACGGATGCTCAAAAATAACCGACCAAACCGGAATACCGGATACAAATGACAGTAGTCTCAACAGTCAGCAGGACAATAACTTTCTCGCGAATATAAACAATGATACCTTAGTAGCCTTATCCGGAGGAATAAATTCGTTAAACATTTCTGACATTCTTGATCTTGATAAGTTCGATGCAGGATTAATTCAGATAGGTGCCGTAATAATCAGTTATCCATATATTAGTAGTGTAATTGCATCTCCAAGCAATGTTGACCCGGGGGGAACAACTACAATAACAGTAACCCCCAGCGATAAAGATAAAAACCGGCTAACCTATGCGTACCTCCCCGCAGCAGGATCCATAGTTTTTCCCCTGGGACAGGCAGGAACCAGGGTAGGCAAGGATTTGATAGGCACACCAAACGTAGTTGTCTGGACACTGCCGAATACTCCCGGAACCTACGAAATGAAAATTATCGGAACTAATGGTCCTTACAAAGTCCTACGCAGGGTATATGCAACTGTCAATACTCCGGCAGATAAAAGTTATCCCGTTATTAACAGTGTCGTAGCATCTCCTGTCAGCGTTAACGTGGGGGAAAGTTCACTCATAACGGTAATACCCAGTGATAAAGATAAAGACCGGCTAACCTATACGTATATGCCTTCTGCAGGTTCCATTTCATTCCCACCGGGACAGTTAGGGACCAGAGTGGGCAAAGATTTGATAGGCACGCCAAACGTAGTTGTCTGGACCCCGCCGGATATTCCCGGGACCTACGAAATGAGAATTATTGGTAACAATGGCTTTGACAAGGTGCTTAAAAAAACTCAAGTAACCGTATACACTATACAAAACAATGACCAACCGGTCATTAATGATCTCTATTTATCCAGCCAGGATATTCAGCAGGGTGATTCCGTCACTCTTACAGTACTAGCAACGGATCCTGACAACGATACTCTTTCATATAATTTCTTAGCCAACGGTACTATAACGCAGACAAACTCACCAAATGTAGTAACCTGGATGCCCTCAGAAAATATAGCAACACAAGAGATAATAGTCTTCGTATCAGACGGCTCCCATACAGTTTCTAAAAATATAAGCCTCACTATCCAGCAAAAAGACTATCCGCCGCAAATCAGCTCTGTACAGGTAGCCCCAGCGACAATCTTCACAGGGCAAACCACAGTTGTCACGGTAGAAGCCCGTGATCCGGGCGGAGAAGCTCTCTCTTACACATTTAACGGACCAGGAACAATAGATAACAGCCCTACAATTAACATAGCTAACTGGACACCGCCCTCAATAGCAGGGGAGTACATAATCACAGTAACAGTTTCAGACGAAAAAAGTTCTATTACCACAACAGCTTCCATAGTCGTACAGGCTCTGCCTCAAACTGCCGAGATTGCTTTTCCCGGAGCAGAAGGTTTCGGCGCTAAAACCAGAGGTGCATTCTCTGGTCCAACTCAACCCGAAATCTATCATGTAACCAATTTAAATGACAGAGGACCAGGAAGCTTCAGGAACGCTTTTAAAATTACCGGGCCCCTTCTTATAGTATTTGAAACCGGAGGCATTATTACATTAACAGAAGAGATCAGCATAGACACGCCATATATTACAATTGCCGGGCAAACTGCCCCAGGAGGAGGTATCTGCATTAAAGGAGCACCCATCAGAATAAAAAGCCATGACATAATTGTAAGAGGCCTTCGCATTAGGAACGGAAATGCACGCACCAGCAGCAACGACGAAAATGGAGACGGGCTTGCAATCAATGCCTTTGGAGGACATACCTGTCCTCACGGTCCGCCATACAATATTATAATTGACCACTGTTCAATATCCTGGTGTTCGAATGAAAACACAGAAATATGGTATGCCGCTCACAATATAACCTGGCAATGGAATATAATTTCAGAGCCTATTTGGGATCAGAATTATCGTGCATTAACAGGATATCCATTACTTATCGGTGACAGCGCAAGTAATATCAGCATTCACCACAACCTCTTTGCCCATTACAAACAAAGAGGTCCCGAATGTAACGACGGAACTTCCGGAGAAATCGTCAATAACATTATGTATCACTGGACACATAAGGGGACTAATTTCATAGGTGCTCCCCTGGAAAATCCGGATTCGGGTTTCTATGAATTTCAGCCATCATATTGGAACATTATCAAAAACTACTACAAACGAAAAGGAACAGAGGGTCCGAAGCAGCCTATCCAGATATTCAATTATCCTGGATGGAATAATGAATATTATATTCAAGACACCTCAAGGTTCTACCTATATGGGAATATTGGCCCTGACAAAACTATCGGCAGTAACGGCAGCGACTTAAGCCTGGTTGCATTTTTGGGAGGAGGCGACGGATCGTCCTTCATTTCATACAGCCATGTTGTTATGCCATCAGGGATAAGCGAGGATACGGCAGAACATGCATACAATGAAGTACTCGGTAAAGCAGGTGCAAGAACACCACAACTTGATACAGCGGATGAAAGGGTTATTAATGACGTTATACATTCAACCGGAGCATTGAAAACCAGTATTTCTGCAAGCGACTATCCAGTCTATGAATCCGGAACAAAACCTGCTGATTCCGATAATGACAGCCTTCCCGACAGTTTCGAGAAGCAATATGGAACTGACGACACAAGCCTCACCCCATATTCCCTGGCACCAAGCGGATATACTTGGATTGAAGAATATATCAACTCATTAATCAAATAATTACTCAAAAACGGGGCCGCGGTTTTCGCGGCTCTGCTCTATCTCATTATCCGGGTTAAACCAGCTAAACAAACATATATAGAAAATAGCAGCCATCCCATAGGATAGAAAACCAACTATCATATCCTTGTAATTACCTGGCTTCGAGGCGGTAATTGATTTCAGCACAGTTAATAATCCAGGCGCTTACAGTGCCGGGCTATTGCTGTTGAGTAATGAGCATTTTACTGATGGGCAGTTAAATATCGGACAAGTCCCTCATGACGATTCTCGAAGGAATGATATTTTATCAATTACCAAGCATGAGCATCCGATCTCCGCTTTTTATTTCTCTACAGGATGTCTGTGGGTAGTTCCGGCATTCCCAGAGCAAAGCAGTTAATCAGGAACCCACACACAAAAAACACTCATGCTATGGGTAAAGTTACAGTAGAAATGAACCAAGTTAAAACCTCAATAATTATAGTTATAATAATTATAATAATATCCGGAATCTTCCCTGCGCATTTTGTTGAAAACCATACCTAAAATTGGCAGTTGTTTATTTTTCAATAAGGCATCCATCCCCTTAAGAGCCTTACGTGCAGTATTTTTACTATCAACAACCAGAATAATGCCGTCAACCTTTCTGGCAAATTCCAATGTCTGGGCAACAAGAGTAATTGGAGGAGAATCAAAGAAAACAAAATCATATGATGCTTTTAAATATATTAACAAATCTGACATTCTGCTATTCTCTAATTCGGATTGATTAAGTAATGTTTTGCCAGCAGTAACCACAGTAACTCCACTTTCCGAATCGAGATTGAGAATATCTTTTAATTCAGCTTCATTAGCAAGATAATCAGTAATTCCTTTCTCATTGGGTAATTGAAAATTGGTTTTCATTTTTGGGCGTTGTAAATCTATATCCACGACAGCTACTTTTTTCCCGCTATTGGCAAAAGATATTGCTAAATTTGAAGTTAACAGCGTTTTTCCTTCCTGAGGCAAAGCGCTTGTTATCAGAATGCTCATTGATTTTTTATCCATAGTTTCCTTAAACTTCAAATTAGCACAGATCAATCTGACCGCTTCAGTATTTACCGAATTTGCAGTTGTCCTCATAAATAAAGGATTGACATTATCCTGATAAGCAAGCTGCCCAAGCATATCATATGGCATTATATCCTGCACTTCTTCAAGTGTTCTAGGTACATCCTTCAAATATTCCCTGATTAATGCAAAACCAAAACTCAAAATCATACCAATCATAACAGTAGAAAACAGCAGTTTTTTCTTGTCAGGTGCTACAGGTGCATCAGGGGTAACTGCCGACTCCATAATCTTTATATTGCTTATTATACTAGCCTCGTTAATGCGGACTTCATCATAACGAATCAGCAATCGATTGTATACCTCGTTAGCAATAGTTTGATCACGAACAACCCGGGCCAGTTCAACTTCTTTTGGCGGTAGTTGGCTAAGACTGCCATTAACTCTATTAACATTATTATTGACGCTATTCAACTGAGCCCTAAGCCCTGTAATGCCCTGATTAACTGATTCCAACGACTGCATCCAGCCAGAAACAAATGGATTAGTTTGTGATGAATTGTTGTTTATTTTATTTTCCAGTTCCTGTTTTTGTGCCAGCATTCCTTTCATTCGCGTATCCAGTTCCATTCTGTTCGCCTCTATTTCCCCAAGTTCCTTTAATTTACCTATAGTTTCTTCTTTCAAGGCAACTGTCCGGGCATTTTTTTTATAAGATAACACCAAGTTTTCCGCTTGCTCTAATTTTTCTTTTTGTTCTTTTAACTGATTTTCGATGAACATCCTAGCAGAAGAAAACTTCTCCTGATTCATCTCCTGATCCTGAATAACCAGGTTTTTAGAAAGAACATTGACAACATGGGCAGATAACTCAGGATCTTTATCCCTGTAGCTAATAGAAATCAGATTAGTACCTTTTATTACATTTACCTTTATAGAATTACTAAGCGAATTCAAGCTTAATGAGGAAATAGCCTGTCCTTTATAATACGATTTTATCTCATTTATAGATTTCGTAAGTATGTAGCGTTTCTTAATCAATTCCGACTGAGTATTTATATAATTAGCCCTATCTGCCGATTCAAATAAATAACCGGCATTACCCTTTTCTCCTAAGATACCCATATTTCCCGAGAACTCAGTAATTAACAGAGAACAATTTGCCTCATATACCGGACGGGATGTAAAAATATATATCAAACCGATTACAAGCACCGCAACAAACATACTGATAATTATCTTTTTTTGACGAAAAAATAGATTCCAATAATCACGCAACTCCATTTCAAGCAACTCCATAAAGAGTACCCCTTTCTATTAAACAAACCCCGCTATCAATCATTACATAACAAGATACGGATATAATGCTGTATTACTTTGCAATATTATTTTCTAACTTTTCCTTCAATAATAAATATATAAATTTCAAGTTATCAAGAGTATACCGCTTCCACATCCTGCCAGGCTCCTGCATTAAACGAAAAAACCATTCCATGCCAATTTTCTGCATCCACAAAGGCGCCCGCTTCACTTTCCCTGCAACCACATCAAAGCTCCCCCCGACACCCATAATAAAGTTTACATTTTTCAATAATTTTCTATATTTATATAAGAATTTTTCTTTAAACGGCGAAGTCATTGCTACAAACAATATATTTGCTTTACTTATATTTATCTGCCTGGCAATCTTAGATTCTTCCTCTTCACTGAAATACCCGTTTCTGTATCCGGCAATAATATCAGGGGAATATTTTCTAGAGTATATTTCAACCACCTTTGTTACTACATATTCTTTTGCGCCAAAGAGAAAAATCGTATAGTTTTTCTCTTTGGCTAATCTAGCAATATTTTCCATCAAATCAATACCGGCCACTCTTTCAGGCAATGGGTTACCCAGAATTCTGGAAGCCCAGACAACAGACTGCCCATCTGCATTAATGATGTCGGAACTAATTATGCTCGTATGAAGTTCATTGTCTTTATACATTTTAACTATTTTACCTGCGTTAATTGCAGTATGGTGTAATTGCTTATTGCACGCTATTGACCTGACAATCAAATCCAGAGTTTGTTTCATCGTAATAGCATCAATAGGAATATTAAATATATTAATTTTATTATAATGTTTTTTTATCTTCACCTGTATCCTGCATAAGTACAGGCTTAAAGCATAAAACATCCATCCCTGCGCCCATCTTATATAAGGGATTCGACAAGAAAACCTTTTACGCAGCTGATAATAAAAAAAACCTTTCTTATCCTGCATATTTTCTACAGCCCATCCTGCTACGTTATTTATTAGGTCAATATTTTTTTCAAATCCATTAAGTCTGACAAGTGTCGTTATCAATTGAGCAGGTGCATGTATATCTATCGGATATAAGGAGTTGTGATAGTATTTAGGCTCCCCCTTTGAGGTGAAAAAAGTTTTTAAATAATAATTCAACCCTTTTTCCAGATTTTCCTGGCATGTTGCATCTCCGGAGTATTTCTGGTATTCCGATATGCATTCCAAATTATAGCCGGAATGGAAATTATCTATCCACTGGTGAAAAGGCAGAATACCATAAGTCCATGATCCATCCTCTTTCTGATGGCTGCAGCAAAATTCTACAGACTTTCTGGCTTCGCTTATAAGATTATTTTCTTTTGTATAGGAATAAACCCTCGACAATAACTTTGATCCCAAAAGGGAAGCATTAAATATAGAAGATTTATCCAGAGGTGAATAAGAGAATACATAATTCCCATTTTTATCATATGTCCGGTTCAGATCTTTTAATATAAATTCACATATTGAACGCGACGTATTTAATAATCTATCTTCTTTCAGTATCTCGTAAGCATCCAGCAATGCATAACCAACAAAGACAGAAGCTACAACCGTAGGTGTATTCTTCGGATGAAAAAATGCCCTCGCCTGCCAATCAAAATTATATCCCCAACAACTTCCCGACCATCCCTTAACTTCTAAGCTCATGATTTTTTCAATAAAATATCTTATTTTTTCCAGATATTCTTCATCCCGATTAATCCGGTACAAGTTACAATAACCAGATAAAAACAATCCGAGGCCTTTAGGATTATAGCCTTTTTCAATCAGGACAAGCTTGCGCAGATTAATCGGACATTTTTTGAAAAGCTGGATCCAGGCAAGTCTTGCATAATTATTTTTGTTGATATAAGGGAATCGACGAAACAACCTGCTGTTCAACCCATCAAAAGGATCCCAGCCCATAAAATTTTCAGCTTCACAATACGACTTGAGTTTACAGAAGCTTGTAACTATTTTATCTTGCATAGAGTTCAACCTTTTGTGGCAAAGCAGTCCTCAAACTATCTATAATTCTAAAAGTAGTTAAGGTAGTAAGACAGATAGACTCAAAGCTTATCGGAACAGGACTACCCCCCCTAATAGAACCCAGAAATGCTGTCACTTCCTCCTTGTGTCCTTTCCCAACCATCTTTATTGAAGAATTCTTATTATTCTTATATATCAGACCTTCTTTAAAATCATTTATCACAAAAATTTTTTTTCCGCCAAAAATCTCTATATTCTCTTTTGGCAAAGCTTTATCTCCATTAGCAAGATATGTGAGATTACCTACAGACCCATCGGAAAACTTGATTACCACGACCATATTATCATCATTTTTTATACTATCATTGGCAGTATCTATACATTCGGCATATACCCTGACAGGATCTGCCGCAGTAAAATATTGCATTAAATCAATGAAATGGCAGATTTCGCCAATAATTCTTCCTCCACCGATATTTTCATTCTGGGTCCAATGTTCTCTTGGTATGAATCCGGCATTTATTCTAAAGTTCATAACCAGCGGCTCACCAATTTTTCTGAACTCTTCTTTTGCTCTGACGGACAACGGCGCAAAGCGGCGGTTAAAACCCACCATCAGCCGCGGATTGTCCGATTCCTGATAAACATTTATTATATCTGCCAACTCTTCGATATTAATTGCCAGTGGCTTCTCCACAAAAACATTTTTTCCTGCTTTGAGTCCCTGTATCACGTACCTTGAGTGCGAATTATGTCTGGTCGCAATAAAAACAGTATTAATCCTTTTACTGCAAAAAACATCATCAGACGTAGTAGATGCATGGTTAAAGCCGAATTTAAAAGCAGTGTTTTTTGCGTTTAGTCCACTAGTCGTTATCACAGTGTCCAAGAGGCAATCGTGAGTTTTCACATAAGGAATCAAATAGCTCTGAGCAAAACTACCTGCCCCGACAAACCCTACATTAATATCTTTGATTGGATTCATATTTATAGTATATTTGGCCACGTTTTTTTGTTTTGATTCGCAGTATCGAAGTAAAATTCCTATAAAAAATTCCTTCTCTTTTCCCAACACGAGATCATAAGCTTTTTCTGCATTTTCTATATCAAAAACATGTGTGATCAAAGGGGTAACATCGATAACCCTATTAGCCAAAAGCTTCAGAAATGCTTCCAGATTCCTCTGCTCCGACCATCTCACATATGCATAAGGGTAATCATTTCCGCCTTCTTCATAGTTACCATCGTATCTACCGGGACCATAAGAACAGGACATCCTCAGGTCAAGTTCTTTTCTATAAAAGTGAGGGTCTCTGGGTATATCCATTTTTATGGCACCGACAAGAACGACTTTTCCCTTTTTTCTCAAAATCTCTGAAGACAACACAACAGGATCATTTGTTGGTGTTGCAGCAGTTATTATTGCCGTATCAAACCCATTTCCTCCGGTAAAATTATCAACAGCAGCCTGTAGGTTATCATTATATCTGCTCACCGCTACATGAGCGCTATTCCGGCTTGCTAAATCAACGAGCGACAAGGAAATATCTATTCCGAAAACATTACAGCCATTAGCTTTCAGTATCTGGCAGGTTAACTGTCCGATAAGTCCCAGTCCAATAACGCAAACATTATCTCCAAGTTTTGGGTCCGCCTGCCTTACCCCCTGAAGAGCTATTGCACCAAGGGTCGCAAAACTGGCTTCCTCAAAAGTAACATTATCCGGTATTTTTGCTACCAGGTTTTGAGGTACGCTGACTATTTCGGCATGGGAAGCGTAATCCTGCCCTGCACAAGCCACCCTATCCCCTGGCTTAAATGCACCATTACTATCCATCGATGCAATCACCACGCCGGATGTGCTGTACCCAAGTGCCTTAAGGGAATCAAGTTTAGTCTTAACTTTTTCCAGTGTGGCTTTAAGTCCTTCTTTCCTTACATTCTGCAGTACCTGCGCTACCAGATCGGGACGTTGCTTTGCTTTGCCAAAGAGAGAAGCCTGTGCGGTTATCACCGTCCCTTTCTCTGTCCCGGGACTAATAAGGGAGAATCTGTTCTCAACAAGCACCATCCGTTCGGAAAGTGAAGGCAGCGGCACTTCATCTACATAAAGCTCTCCGCTTTTAAAATTTTGTATCAGTTGCTGCATTTTTCCCTCCAAAAAACATATTCTGTTACTAATTCATCAGGATAAAACGTAGTATTCATAGCAGAGATAAGACATTTGTGAGGTAATGAGCATTATTGGCAAATACAATAAAAAATCTCATTTTATTTAAGAATTGTTTATATCAATATAAGACAATTAATCCAGCAACTGTAATTTCCAACTTGTTTCTTAACAAAAAGCCTACTTAATGTCAACAACCATTTATTATAGTTTTAAAATATCATAATTGAAAAACCAAAAAATATTTTGTTCATGATAATTTCATATTGACAATTTCTAGTCATTAGCCTAAGCTACCAGAGGTTAACGACGTATGATTAAATTATTATATTTATATAGATATAAATGACGATAAAACAAACCAAAGGGGGATATATAAATGAAAAAGTTATTGTTCCTGATCCTGGTATTTTTTTTCATTCCGATTAATTCCCAGGCTATTGACACCAACATTAATTTCTTTACCGGTCCTGCTCATCTTGCGAACAAATTTGACGACAGTTGGACATTAGGTGTCGGAGTTGATTTCATGCTAACCGACAGCATGGCTTTAAGCCTCAAAGCCAATTATATCGAGACAAACAGGACTATCAGCCCTGGATTATTAAGATTAGTCCCCATTGAAGCAGATCTCAAATATATTTTCAATCCTTACGGACAGGTATGCCCATATTTAGCCGGGGGGATTAATGTCAATATTTTATCTTCAACCTATTCAACTCCTACGATTGGCGTTAATCTCAGGGGAGGAGCAGCGTATAAAATTGACCGCTACAATATATTTGTAGAAGCAGAAAAAATCCTCATGCACGATAATAAAAACGACACAGATATTACCCCCTTTATAATCAACTTTGGAGTAGGCATTCTGGGTGCATTTAATTTATTGAATTAATTTTGATTCTCTGACTGAATTTATTGCCTTTCATTATTGGTTCCTTCCATTGCTAAAATATTTATCCAAATGCTGAACGATCCGCGCAGCTGTCCTTCCATCCCAGTATCGGGGAACGGAAGACTGCTTATATACTCCACTCATTATTTGTTCGTAAGTTGTTAAGATTAATTGAGGATCAGTACCCACAATAACATTTGATCCCACCGTTACTGTTACGGGGCGCTCAGTATTTTCTCGTAACGTCAGACAAGGGATGCCCAGAGCTGTTGTTTCTTCCTGAAGTCCACCGCTGTCAGTAAGCACAAGACGGGCATTCAAAGTCAGATTCAGCATTTCGTTATACCCTATCGGATTAATAGCATTTATACAACTTGGAATAATTTTATCAAAAGACAACATAGCGGCCATATTATATGATTGGATCAGCTTTCTCGTTCGTGGATGCATCGGAAATATAATTGTTGTGGTTTTTGATACTTCCAATAATACGTCCATTATTCTTGTAAAAGTCTCTTTAACATCAACATTGCCGGGACGATGTAAGGTGACTAGTGCGTAAAGAGATTTATTGAGCCCCAGCTTTTCGTAATATCTGGACGCATCAGCTATGGATTTTTGAGTATGCAAAGTATCAATCATGATATTGCCGACATGGATAATCTTTTTTTGTTCAATACCTTCTTTAATCAATTGTTTATCCGCGTCCTCAGAAGGAGTATACAGAATATCAGCGATTGAATCTGTAAGTAACCGGTTAATCTCTTCTGGCATGTTACGATCAAAACTACGAAGACCAGCTTCAACATGAGCTACAAGTATTTTCATTTTTTTTGCAGCGATTGCACAGGCCATTGTTGAATTAACATCACCGACAACAATGACAATATCAGGTCGTTCCTTAATTAAAAACTGCTCAAACTTGATCATAACCTTCCCAGACTGCTCAGCATGAGTGCCTGATCCGACTTCAAGATCTATATTTGGAGCAGGTATATTTAATTGCTCAAAAAAAGCCCGGCTCATCGCATAATCGTAATGTTGCCCTGTATGAACTAGAATTGAATTAAACTTATCAGGAAATTTTTTGAGCTCTTTAATTATAGGAGCTACTTTCATGAAGTTTGGTCTGGCTGCAGCAACTAGAACAATTTTAATGCGTGTCATTTTTCAACTCCAAGCATTCTACCAAAACTAAATTGTTAGTTAAGAATACCAAAGCATTTTGTATCTCTGTTATAATACAATGGACTGAGATGTCAAGACAGTTTTTAAGGGAGGCTGAACATTCATAGATTATCGGCTATTACAAATCATATTCGAGTTTTGAAGCTAAGTTACTTTACTTATTAAATGCAAAAATTTACCATTGCTTTGCTTGATCAACTTATCGACATATACAATATTTATTTCGGTATCAGGTTTTAGCTTATATTTATAATATTCAATTATCTTTCGTTCATAATAATCATTATATTTATCAGATTTAATAATCATCACCGTTAACATGCCCTTTTCTTTCTGAACAAACTGTATACCGTTAATAACAGCATAAAGCTCGTCGTGCAAATTTAACGCAGTTGTAGTAACAAAGGTACCGTCCTTGTTATATATTTTTTCGCCACTCCATCTGCCTTTTATGTTCTTAATAACAGATAGCTCCCTACAACATGCTTCACATTTGTGTGAAACATATTCAGCATAATCATCCGTTCTATATCTTATCAATGGCATACCATAATTATCTAAAGTTGTGCCGACAATCTCCCCTACTTTACCAGGCACATCAATTACTTCACTTTTTTCATCAATTAATTCAAAATATCCATATGTTGGTTCCATATGGAAATAATCTGAATACTGACAATAGCCACCAAGAAGCAATTTTTCGCTATGCCCATACCAGTTGTAGAATTTTACTCCGAGCTTATTATTTATTAGGTTTTTTTGATAGTCTATAATATTTTCCGAACCGGATAAAAAGGCTTTGATAAAAGAACAATCCTTTTTGCTGTCGTATAAAAATCTAGAGAATTCATAGGCTGTCGAAGGATAGCAATGAATAAATTGTATATTAAATCGCTTTATTAAAGTATATATTATTTCAAAATAATCATCACAGAGCCTAAAGCCATCAAAAATCACTTCTTTCGTAATAGGATTAATCACGAAATCTTTTTCAGGTAATAGGTGATGATTCCGGATAACCGCTCTTGTCTGATATTTATAGCCTGCCTTACTCCATAAAAAATGCATAGTTCCCAATTCTTTGATATATCTGTCTTTAGGAACTAATATATTTAACGGTTTCCCACTAGTACCTCCTGTAGTAACATTATCATATTGGCATTTATTACTATTTAGAGAGATGAAATCATCATGGCAACTCATTACTATTTGTTTATCAATAAAAGAGATGCCTTTTCTGAAATCATCCAAATTATTCATTCTCAGACCTGCATATAAGTTTTTATAATAAGGGATATTTTGTATGGCATAATTAACTAAATCTATTAACTTTTTTGTGTTATCAAAACCATGATGGTTACTATCAATAAACGTTTGATATGACTTATATTTTTCCCCATAAATCCATTCAGGTTTTTTATTAAAAGCTAACAAAAAATTATTCAATTGTGGTGGAAGCTTAATAATATTTTTTAGAACATTTTTTTTAAAAGACATAAACTTTAGCCCTCATTCCAGACCTGCTATTCCGGCTGCACAAGATACAACTGCAACTTTTGCAAAATATAGAAGCTTATAATAAATTTTATTCATTGCTATCCCTCAATATAGTTTATCCAGCCAAAATGCGGCTTAAACGGAACGATAAAATAACGAGGCAGATCTGCTATCTTAAATTTGTTCTTACCAATATTTATAACAATATCATCATAAGAAAAATTACATATATGATACTGCCTGATCTTAAATGAATTCTTAATCGACAATATTTTCATCGGATTAAATCCCATAAAACGAGCACAAACCGCATCAATCGCTACAGGATTGCTTCCGCAGAAAATATAATTCATTTCCACAGGGTCAGGCGACATAGGGCCATTCCCTTCTCCGGCCAGAATGCCATCTACTATTCCAATATATTTTTTTGCATTGTTCCATTTTCCTTCACGCATGCTGCCGTCAGGATTAGCATAAAAAAGTACTTTATTAAGATCAAGTATCATACGCCAAATAGTATCATTACCATGCCAGTTCCCACTGCGTATAACCGTATTGGTATCCCCGAAAGTTTTTTTTCCGATTTTCTTTAAAGGTTTAAATAATTTAGCCATAATAAGATTTCTTATAAAATGTTGTTTAATAAAAGCCATAATAGGACCTTCCAGTCTAGCGTTCAAATTATCAGAAGGGAACTGATCTCCACCCTCCGAAGGTCCACCTTCGCAGTGATGAGGTAAATAGTTCTTATAAGTATTAATTCCGACAAGGTTTTTTAAACAGCAGGTTATGCCGCTTTTCTTATGTGTTTTTAGCTTTGGCAAGTTAATAAACACATCCCCATTTATTACCGAACGAGAAACGCTGTAAAGATTATTTTTACCGTCATGAGCCCGGTTGGTTTCTGAAATGTCATAATCTGCTCCATAATATCCTCTTTTAGACTTGATATGTTCATGGAACTCACTTTTGTTACCTAATAAATTTACTTCGATCTTACCTCGAGGGTCACCAGTGAGCTTCGTTCTCTTGACTGTCACATCTCCTTCATTAACCCACTCATCATCCCGAAGATCAATAACCTCCAGAGAAACTCCCCTTTTTTCAGCTAATTGCTCCCATTCCTTTACCGGATAATGTCCGATGAGTTTCTTAAATGAAGAATCAGTCTGAGGTCCATCAGTAATGATTACTTTTCCATTATTACCTAACCTATCAAGTACCTTCATCAAAACAGCCATTATTACTGTAGGGTGTGTAATTACATACTCCCAGTCTGCAGGACGAAAAAGGTGTGATTCTTTTACCCAATTTGGCTTCAATATCACAGTATTGTCATGTTTGATAATATCGAATATCTCATCCGGCAAACTATTATAAATTCCAGTTACATCATAGGAATCAATCCTGCTAACCTTAACTTCATTATGCATAATTAATCTCCCATAACAGAAGTGATTTGAAATATAAGAAGCTACAATTCTGCTTAAATATCATCATTCAACACCTCATCAAAAATTTTTTTCATATTTCGCTCAAAAGTTTCTAATGTGTATTTTTCCAGGAACTTTATCCTTCCAGCCCTGCCCATTTTTATACGCATATCTTTATCTTTTATAAGGATCTCTATTTTCTCAGCTAATAAAGTAACATCTCTCTGACGCACCAGAAAGCCAGTCTTACAATCATCCACAATCTCTGGAATAGCACCTTCAAAAGTAGAAACAACCGGCAACCCGAACTGCATAGCTTCTAATATTACCAGTGGAAATGCTTCATTATATGTAGGGAAAACAAATATACTGGCATTTTTTAAAATTTCGTTTTTATTATCATTATATTGGGGACCTGATATTTTGATTTTTTTTATTAACCCATTATTTGTAATATACTCTTTTAAATAATCAATAGAAATAGATTTTGTAGGCTTACCAACCAATACCGTTTCAAAATCAATATTTTTTTTATCTAATATCCTTAAAGCATCTACAAGGTCCAGAATACCTTTTGTTTTTTCATAATTAGATAAAAAAAGTATTTTAATTTTTATGTCCCGGTTATTTTTTTCTTCCTCAAAATAATTACTATCTATTATTCTTACAATACCGTTATTAACAATAAAAGGCTTTTTACCATACACATCCTGTATATCATAAGTTATCTGATCCGACAGACATATAACATTTACATTTTTAAATATAAATTTACATATTACTTTATTCAATTTATGTTTACTGATTATATTTTTGATGCCTTTTCCATGTAAGTGGTATATTATTTTTAATTTAAATATCTTTAAAATAAATACATAGATGATATCTCGATAAAAAGCATAACCTGCCGGGGCTAATGTAAAATACGCGATATCAGGCCTATCGGCTAATAATGTTCGAACAAGCTTTAATGCACAAATTAACATTTTTACAATCTTACCAACAGAAACAACCCCTATGTCACTTATATCACTGGCAAACATCAGAGGAAAAACTCTTGTATCAAAAGAACCATTGATTAATTTACTGTCGGAAATAATTTTATTCATGGTAGAGACCCCATGAACAGGAGGTGGAAGCTGGATGAGAAATAATATTTTTTTCTTATTATTCATTTTGACATCATTGCCTGATAGAAACTTAATGCACTGTTTTTATGATTTATATTATTTGCAATTGATATAGATTTTAAGGCTATTTCTTTAAATACCTCATTATTTAAATTCATCAGTTTAAATAAGGAATCCTTTATGGCATTTTTAGAATTGCTTTTAAAAACAAAGCCATTGCCCTTAACAAACTCCGGATAATTGCCAACCGCATCGGACAACAATAATATGTTACCGGCATTAATTGCTTCAACAACTGTTAATGGATTACAATCACGCAAGGAAGGCAAAACAAACACATGTGAGCTTTTGAATAATTCTCGGTATTCATCACCTTGCAAAAACCCTTTGTAATTAACATGCTGTATTTGATATTCAGGTAGATTACCGCTTCCGGCAACATTTAATTCATATGTATAAGGAAATGAATATCCGGATAAATCCTGAAATGCTTTTTGCAACAAGTGAAACCCTTTACGCTCTATCAAACTGCCCGAAAAAAGGAACCTTAAATGTTTTATATTCTCGAATTTATTTTTTACTTCATTTTCAGTCAAAAGGTATTTTTCCTGATCGATTGTATTCGGCGCAAAATATAATTTCTCCCTATTTTTAATATATTTATTTGAATTTAAATATTCTTCTGTTTTTTTACCAGGAATTATAAAATGATTAATATTTTTAAAAAAATTATATCTTAAATATTTTTTAATTAATGAGATATTTTTTTCAGTTATATTTGTAGATTCCATCCAACTGGCAATTCTATATTTAAAAATATTCTTTAAATAACAAAGAACCATACCTTCGATATTAGGTGAACATATAATCATATCAGGTTTTATTTTTATTAAAAAACGAACCAGTTCTGCAATATTCGGTATTGTAATATTTTTTTCGTAATTAAAGTGAAATATAACCGGATGCAGTTGAACTTGCTTAAACTTACAAATAGGCGTATTATTCCATTTCCTTCTTTCTTCCGTTTTGTTAAAATATAACAAATACAAATCAATATCATCAAAATTATTAATTTCATTAAATAAATTAACCCTGTATGGCGCTATATATGGTTGAAGTATTACTACTTTTTTTTTCATTTCTTTTCCAAGGCATTTGCAGCTTTTGCATTAAATACCAGAATATACTTTATCAAGTTCATTAACATATCTTTGAATACTAAACAATTTACTAGCTCTTTCATATCCCTTTATCGCGACTCTGTCTCTAAGGTTTTTATCATCCAGCAATTTCATTATTTTTTCCGCCCAATCGTAAGGATTATAAGGATCTGCCAGTATACCTGACTCATTATCGGCAATAAGTTCCGGTAACGCACCCGCATTTGACAGGATTACCGGTTTTTTCATTAACATCGCTTCTACCACAGCAATACCAAAACCTTCCTGATCAGCAGGATGAACACATAAAAGGGATTCATTCAAATAGTCAGAGACATTACTTCTATATCCCAATAAATTAATATGACTTTCAAGATTATATATTTTTATTCTATTCTCAATATTAGCCTTTTCATCTCCATCTCCTATTATATTAAGAATAATATTTCTTTTTTTTTCGTTGACTATAATATTCATACAATCTATCAAAACCGGAAGATTTTTATATTTATTCAGACCTGATATTGTCGATATTATTTGCTGATTACTCAGTTTTGTAGTATGTGACTTATATTTATTTGCACCATTATATATAATCTGTTCTTCTTTATTCTTTAACCCAGCAAACACTTGATATTTTGATTCTTTAACATATTTTGATATATATATAAACTTGTCTACTTTTCTATATGCTAATGCCAGCAATGAAATTGTCAAATATCCGGAAGGGCTCGATGAACCCTGAAAAGTAACTATTAATTTTATTTGAGGCCTTAAACATCTGATTATCCCTCCAAGAACAATACAATAATCAAAATAACAGTGAATTATTTCTATGCTGTTTTTATCTATTATTTTAAGCATCTCATATATGTGCTTAACAATATTCTTCCCATATAAACCGTCAAAGAGATTAATATTACTTTTAATGAATTCCACTCTGAATTCTTCGTATTTATCCTTACCTTCCCAACTGCTCCTACAGTAAATATAGTGCATATGTTTTGATTGTGTTACCAAATCTTTAACTATCCGGGGTGTACCCCCATACAAATTCAGACTGGGCAATATATGCAAGATATTCATTTAACCACTCTTTCTTTCAATTATAATATCTATAATCAGGATGCTTACCTTTCAATATCCTTACTGCCATTCTTAAATAGTGATTTTTCTTAAAAGGTTCTTTAATAAACATACACAATAATCTCATGTTATTTAAAGAGAGTACTCTTGCCCCATATTGTCTTTTTATCTTGAGCAACTCCCTGACAAACCGGATCTCATGACTCCCTGTTTTTGACTGCGGATACCGCCGGAACATAGCAATATCTTTATCTATCGTATAGAATCGGAATTGCTTCGATGCCCGCAAGAAGAACTCATGGTCCATTGTATAATGAAATTTATCGTTCAAGCTACCTACTTGATCAAATACGTTTTTTCTGAACACTGTAGATGGCTGCAGAACACACTGTCCATTATTCAATAATCCTTCATAGGTAACCGCCTCTGCAGTTTGTTTCCACAAAAACTGTTTATTTTCATCAACAACAAGAAGGTTACCTGTAACTACATGCCTATCACAATTATCAACAAAAAACCGGTTTATTATTTCGAACACGCCTTCGCATAACAAATCATCCGAATTTAACCAACAAACAATATCTCCTGATGCAATTTTCAGTGCCTTATTTAAGGCATGCGTTTGCCCTTTATCTTTCTCCGACTTCCATATTAAATGAGAATATTTTTTCAAAACTTTCACAGTGTCATCAGACGATCCCCCATCCATTACTATATGCTCAAAGTTAGGGTAGTTCTGATTTAGTACTGACTCGATGTTGTCGACAATATATATCCCTTGATTATATGAAGGTGTTAATACGGAGATTTTTAGTTGTTTTTTCATTTTTGATAATTCCAAACTGAATTTACTGGTTTTTTATTATGATTATTATTATCAATATATTGTCCTTGCTTAAGTTTGATAATTTCTAAAGCAAAAAGGAAGAATACAGTACTATTATAATTTTTAAATATTGCAGTTTGAGCATACATTATTATACCTGGTACAATCATTGCAATTGATATGATATTCAAAGGAATGGTATCTTCTTTTCTTATAAATAAATATTCTTTTATATTTTTTATTAATATAATTATAATCGGCAACATTCTTATAATAATCCCGAATACTCCTTCGGTATAAATAACACCTGCAAAACTGGAATCCCCTCCGAGAGTCAGATCATAATCTCCACTCTCACTAAAACGAACATAACCATTGCCAAACAGCAACGTCCCATTGATAAGGTTCGACTGTATTGCATCATCTATGAGCTTAAGCCTGAAATTATAGTTAGCAACATCTTTTAAACTGCTGCTAACAAATATTTCATTCAATCTCTCAGAAAAGAAATCCGAATAATCCTTAAAGTAATAACTAAATATAAACTGAGAAGTTACTAACATCAAAAACAGATAAATCATAGTCATTGTTTTTGTTTTTTTACCTGTAAATACATACAAAAAACTTATAATAGAAAGGTAAATAACATAACTGAACAGGACCGACCTGGTAGATATCAAAAACATAGACACAATACTTATCATTAGTGGAGCAAACCATTTTATTTTTTTGTTAAACAAAAGATTGATTACCGAAATATTAAAAACAAGAGAATTAAAAATAGGATAAGCCAGAAAATATCTAGCCTTATCCATAGTCTCATAAATACTTACTGAAAAAACCGAAAGCCCGGTAAAGTAGTACACTATAAAAAACAAACCCTGCACAGACATAGCTAAAATAATCCAGTTAAAAAACCTGTTCAATCTAACAGAATCCATCGTGGTCATATATAGCATTAAAGCCAGGCATGATATGGGTGTAAAATAATCTGCCCTAAATATCGTGAACGCTTCTTTAAACGAAACGTTATTCAACAATAACGTTGAAAGAAAAACAAAAGCAAGAAAGCAAACAACCCATAACAAGGAATTGCCGGCAGTAATATTTTTAATATATTTGATATTTCTAAAATAAAAAAATAAAAACAACAAAGATAAAAGCCAGCTTAACAAACGAAGATCAAATAAACCTGGTATATAAAAAAACTTTTCATTAACTAATCCAAAAAAGCTGGATGGCACCCCGGCTACAACCAGAAAAAATAGAAAGTCATTTATTGTTGTTTTTTGAATTGTATCATTCATTTTTCACTTTTTTTCTTCCTGTTTATAGTACTTTTTTATGTATTCTTTAAAGTTATGTATTTATTTTGATATATGTTGTACATAATCTTCCTTATCATATTTTTTATTGCAAATTTAACAACATTTTCTTTAACATAAGAGCCGGTACTACCACTAATATATTCATAATTTGGTTTACTTCGAAAAATTTTAAAATCAAGATTTGAATCTATCAGCTTTCTGTAAAGAACTTTTTCTGCGAATTCCCCTTTTTCATCATCACAATCCAAATAGAATCCAGACAGCTTTTCTTTATAACAATAACTATCGGAACAGAACAACTGAGTTAGTGCTACCTTGTTTTTTGAATTCTGGTCTATTAAGATGCAATTAGATTTTTCTGTTATATATTCCATGAATATTTTCTTGAAATTTTTAATAATATATCTTCCAGTGATTTTAATAAAACGCTTCGGCAGATTTTCATCTGTTCTTATCCATTCATCTATCATTTGAAATTCTTGATATCCTTTACCTTTTCTAAAATGTGCTGATAAAGGAAACTTTATTAAATTAACATTTTCAATTTCAGCAAAATCCGGATCACTCAATAAAGGATAAGAAGAATTTTCCAAAAAATACACTGGAGCAAAATGCTTATAAAAGCTAATCGCTCGCAAATATTCTGCCTTCCTTCTTTGTGCATCACCATACACAGTGTATATTGCATTAGGAATAATGGTTGCGGTCAAAACTATTCCTATTTCATTTGGCATTGCTATACCTTTTATTATCTAAATTTCTATTTAATATATTAAAATACTTACGCATATAATTCTCATATGACAATAGTTTTATTCTTTCATAGCCTAATTTTATTTTTTCTTTTCTCAATTCTTTATTAGCCAGCATAATCATTATTTTATCAGCAATATCCTCGGGCGAATCCGGATCAAAAAGCAAGGCTGCATCTCCAGTCTGTTCAGTTACGCCAGGTATATTTGAAATTACCGCAGGGGTACCATAATAAAAGGATTCAACAGTAGGGATATTGGTGGGACCAAAATAAGTTGGCATAACAAGCATTTGAGCATTTTTGTATAGGACCGGCATATACTTATCAGCAACATAACCATAATATTTAACATCATTTTTTAATTCCAGTCCTTTGATTAATTCAAATATTTTCTCATCACCATTTTTTCTTGAGCCCGTTAGAACAAGCTTCAAATCAGGCATTTTCATGATTATTAATTTCATAGCAAATAGCAAATTCTTATGATTTTTATGCTCCCACAGTTGCGCAGGATAAAATATATACTTTTCAGGTAATTGTTTTTTGAAGGCTATGACTTCTTCATCGCCTTTATCATCTTCATCATTCTCAATATTTTTTGACATGGTTTGCAGTAATACATCTACTTTTTTGCCATTAGCATTGTAATACTTGATAATGTCTTCTTTAAGCTGTTTTGTTTCCACCACAATTTGAGAAGCGTATTTAATACCATATTTAAAAACTAAATTGCGGTACCTAAGATTCCCATTAGCAGACACTTCGGGAAATCTGGGGTAGAAAACATGCATAATATCTGTAAACATAAACATTGCATTACTCCTGCAAAATACAGTTTCTATCATAGCACCAGGAAAAATCATTAAATCGATATTTTCTTTTTTCAGTGCAAAATTAAGCGGATATATATAACGAATAACAGATACAAATACCGGCATATAAATAAACACTTTTGTTAGCCATCTCATTGCACTTGCATCTATATTGCTAATTTCATAAAAGCAAAAACTTGAATATTTTGCTTTATATATTTCTATGGGAAAAGATTTTCGATAGAAAAACACATAGATCTTTACATTATGATTATCATGAAAATAATCATTAAGCACATTCAACATATTCAGCGTCCATTGATATGTACCTCCTCCATGTGGATCCAAACTTAATAGTATTCCTATTCTTTTTATTAATGTAACATTTCCTGCGCCCGTCATGATTTAGTTTCCCCGATCCTTCTTTTAATTTTTTTTACACATTATTGAACAATTTTTTTTACAACCCAACAGACTCCCCAGGTATCTAAGCCAGTGGGTTTCCCACTCATCCATTCTTCATATGCTATGAGTTCGAATCCCTTATTTTTCAACACTTCCTCTATCTCAGGCTTAAACCAGTATCTCATTTTATGCATTTCTCTCACTTCGCTATGGTTACCGCTTAATTTATCAGTTATATATAACTGATAATTAACATCCACAACGTTTTCATCAGGGTGCATAACAGGCTCTGCTATTCTTAGGACAGTGAGCTCATCATTCTCAAGCCGTTTCACTCTTACAACCGGCATATCAGTTAACACAGCAGGACCATACCAGCAGTCAAATATAAATACCCCGCCTTTCTCCAAATGCCGGGATACCGTGTTTACTACAGATGTAATATCTTCATTTTTTATCTGGTAACTCATTACATGAAACAGAGATATGATAACATCGAATTTTTTCCCGCATTTTATATTTCTTATATCTCCGGCAGAAAAACTCAGTCTATCAGAACTTTCATACTGTTTTGCAATTTTTATCATCTCTTCACTCAAGTCGACACCATGTATGCAATACCCTCTTTCCGCAAGTAAAATATCGTGACGTCCTGTGCCACACCCCAGGTCCAATATGGTTTTAGCTCGCGGATTATACTTTCTGATAAGCATATCTATATAGTCAATTTCACCTTTATAATCCTTGTCTTTATAAAGCAGATCATAATAACTCGAATAATCAGCAAAAACACTCATTTAATCACCTCTTTCAGAACTGCCGCCACCTGCTCTATCTGTTCATCGGTCAAAGCAAGTCCGCTCGGAATATAAAAGCCTCTTCTGGCAATTTTTTCTGACACAGGATATTTCTCATTTTTAAACAAGCCCATTTTCTGGAACACAGGCTGTTCATGCATCGGAAAAAAAAACGGACGAGTACCAATCTGTTTATCTGCCATCTGTCTCATTACTTCCTGAGCGTCAAAAGATATTTCGTCATTTAATACCATTCCATAAACCCAATATATGTTTTCCGCAAAATCTGTCTTGATTACAGGTAATTGAATTCCTTTTACATCCATGAATAATTCATTATACTTTTTGCCTATCCTTCTCTTTTTTTCTACAAACTCGTGTAGTCTTTCCAATTGGGCCAGACCAAGAGCAGCCTGAATATTAGTCATTCGAAAATTCCACCCCAACTCTTCGTGCACAAATCTCTTACCAGCCTGAAAACATAGATTCCTTAAAGAACGGCATCTATCTGCCAAAAAGTCATCATCTGTAACCAGCATACCGCCTTCACCGGTCGTAATATGCTTGTTAGGATAAAAGCTGAAGGTACTGATATCACCGAAACTGCCGCACGCTCTACCCATATATGTCTGTCCATGCATCTCAGCCGCATCTTCAATTATTTTAAGGTCATATTTCCTGGCTAGTTCCAGGACAGGCTCCATATCAACTGGCAAACCGTATATATGCACCA
Organism: Candidatus Margulisiibacteriota bacterium; assembly: GCA_003242895.1. NCBI lineage: Bacteria > Bacillati > Candidatus Margulisiibacteriota > Candidatus Margulisiibacteriota bacterium. Next base: position 93,439 of record QKMY01000019.1, on the reverse strand, counting down.
CCATAATTGCCCTGGTTTTTGCGGTAATTTTCTGCTCTATCTGATTAACATCAATATTCCAGGTTAGTGGATCACAATCAACAAGCACGGGCAGCGCACCTGATCTGACTATCGCGGCAGCACATGAAATTATAGTAAAAGCAGGGAGGATCACTTCATCCCCTTCACCAATTCCCAATGCAACAACTGCCGCATCAAGAGCTACCGAACCGTTGCTGACTGCTATTCCGTATTTGCGCCCGACATAAACAGAAAATGCATTTTCGAATTGCTTGATGAACGGGCCTTCACTTGATATCCATCCAGTATCAATACATTCACCAAGATACTTCTTCTCATTGCCGTTTAACAACGGTTCATTTACCGGCACAAAACTATTCATCACAAGTGTCTCTCCAATCCATACGCTTTAATACTCTCAAATCTGGTTTTATCCTGCTCACCTACATATGGTCCCTGCTTAACCTCAAACATCTCAAGGTCTTCTATGACCTCAAAGCCATGACCGCCTGATGCCAGCAGGATAATATCCCCGGTTTCCAAAGTTCTGCTTTCCAGATAATTCCTGGCGTCATTGTAAAAATCAACGCGGAGCTTCCCTTTTCTTATAAAAAGAACTTCTTTTGTGTAATGGACCTCTCTTGGAACCTGATTGTGAATATGGGGTTCGATAACTTTGCCTGCCGGATGGCTCATGTATGCCAGCTGCTGGGAAAATTCATCAGGAGTAAAAAAATGTATGCCTTTTTTGGAAAAATCACGTGAAATAATAATAGCGAGAATTGCTTCTTTATCAACAATTGTTTGAATCATAACCTACCCCCCGATAGTTATTTATTTAGTTCGCATTGATTACATCCGAATAACCCTTTTCTTCTATTACTTTTATCCTTTCTAACCTAAATAATTTTCAAGAAGAACCCATTCTAATAATTTCGGATCGTTTTTTACTTCATTCTGGTGATACCGATACCCTGCCTTATACGCTTTATTAATTTCATTATGTATTTCATAAAAAATATCTTTTTTAAACTTGTTAAGTTTTACATTTATCAGGTTAATTATAAACAACAACTTACCTTTTACAGTTTTTGCTATTGTTATTATACTTTCATTATTAATATTTCTTTTTTTAATAGGTGTTTTTATATGATTTTTTCTAATTTGTACATAGGAGCTGGAAATCCCTTCATTAAAAGCTCTAATACAAAAATATTCCAAGGTCATCCTTTTTTCCGGTACAAAATGGTAAACAGAAGCCTTTGGATTATATAATGTCATATATCCTTTTTCCAAAATACAACTCGATATATAGCTTTCTCCGTCACCACGGTACTTAATCAGCTTTTGCGGCATGCCATCGGGATGAAAACCGCCGGCTTCTATTAAAACCTGTTTTTTTATGGCAAAATTACAACCAAAAACGAAAAATGGATTTATTTCTTTAATTTCTTCGCCTAAATCAATCAAGCTCAGGTAACCCAGAATCTTACCAACCTTAGTATTCTTATTCCACATTTTTAATAACCATTCTGGCGGCTCCGTTTCAAAAGCAGGCAGATTTTTGCCGCCAACTAGGCCTATATTTTTATCCAAAGCAAAAGACTCCTTAATACCCTCCAGCCAAACAGGAAAAGCTTCTATGTCATCATCAGCATAAACAAGGATATCAGCCATTGCTTCTTTTAAGCCGCGATTTCTGCCTACATGAAGCCCTGGCACATTATCATAAAAACAACGGAGATTTTTAATTTCTCCCTGATAACTTCTTACGACGTCTCTGGTATTATCTGTTGAGCCATTATCCACAACAATCACCTCGAACTCATCTGGTGATAGTGTCTGTTTAGCAAGAGATCCTAGAGCAATGCTTAACTCTTTGCCCCTATTTCTCGTCGGTATAATTACTGACAAATACATTTTTGCTCCTGGCTTTATAAGAATTATTCCCTTTGTGATGTACTATAACTCCCTTGTTATTTTTTAGAATTTTCTCGACTTCTTTAACACCGATTAAAGATTTTTCTTTTAATACAGGTACAATATTCTTTAGCTTTTGCTTAATTATTTGCCGGTCTTTTATAAATTCCTGAATTTTACCCCATACATCATCAAAGGAAGCAGTTTCCATATCTTCATTTATATAACATTGGGGCAAACCACAAAGGTCAGATAATCCTTGTAGTTTTGTCCTCTGATAAACTCCACTCGCAATACCGCAATACGGAACAAGCATGGAAGCCGCGAACACACAAAAATGATACCGGGCGCCAATGGCTGCATCAAACATGCCTATTAAACTTTTTAAGGTAGTATCATTATATTCCCCCTCGATTGTCTTTACGGCATGTTTATTATGCATTTTTTGCACGACATCCGTATGTAACTCCCTATCATCTACTCCGTCGCAATAATCTGTAGGTATAAATACAATCTGAGCATCATATTTATCTATAATTGAATCTGCAATAATAGCCATTAATTCAATTTCATTTTTTACTTCAGTTTTTTCCCCTGCTTGCTTAAAAATCTTCAAAGAACCTTTCAGATTCATTGCTACCTTGAGCCGTTTATCATTCTTCACCCAGTTAGCACCTAATTCCCTTATCAGTATCTGCTTTGTTTCATAAACATCGATCAAGGGAATAGTCATTGCGTCATCAGCAGCGTCAACCATAACAGGCCCGGATACACCGATTTTCAGTAATCTCTCATGGGATGTTTTTTTATCCCTGAAGGTAATCATATGAACTTTATTTAAACAGTATCTTGAAAAAAGCCTATCTACCAATTTCGTATATGGACCGGCTGTCTGACCGGAAAGGATTATCGGCTTATTTAAAATATCAGCTGCTATATAAGTTAATCCTTTCTTATAAAGCTCCTGTGGAATAACACTATTTAAATTCCCGCCTCCAACATTAAACAAAAGATCACATGAAGCCATTTCATCAAGTACATTTCTGGCATTAGGCCAAAGCCTGATAGATATTCCATGCTTATATAAAAACGCCCCCCAAAGAAAATATAAAGACATAATAATTTTTACAATACTTATTACTCCGTTTAAAGGAAAAGGGGTTAATTCATTAATATCCTTTATAGATCTTTCTTTATGAAATTCCCGCGTATACTCAGGGTCCGGAGACAACATAACAATATCTAACCTGTCTCCAAACATACTTCTCAAATTGATTATATCTGCATGAGGCATAGCTTCATCCCCGATATCCCGACATCCATAGCCGCCTATCATAACTATTTTATATTTACTATTTTTTTCTAACTTCTTTTTTGAAATAAACAATAACGGACTTATTAAGTATTTATATAAATAAAAAGGAGTCTTTAATACTTTTTTCATTATCCCAGATATCTTATATCCAAGCTGTTCAACCATCCAAAATATCCTTGCTCTTCTTTTAAGCAATTTAAAATTATATTTCCTGCGGCTTAGAAAATATTTAATAAATTTAGGGATTATTACTATTAACTTGTTAATTCTGCAATTACAGGCATATTCTAGTGTGCCATAATCCGGCAAGGCCCCCCCCAACAACTTCCATAGTTTTGCCCTCGAAGCAATATTACATTTATTTGTTAAATCCTGGCTGTGAATAAGAACATCAATGCCTGTTTCCTGCAAAATAACCAACTTATCCCGTTCCATATTTCTCAAGATATCCAGGCAGTCACTATCTCTCACAATAATAGTTGAAGTTCCACCTCTATACTTCATCAAAGCAGACCAATTATCCCCTACCGATATATCTGCCAGGGCAGCGACCTTATCCGCACAAAGAAAACATCTTGTAGGAATAAAAAAATTAAAAAACATATATCCCCAATAATCATAATCCAAATGAGGTACATTAATGCTTTTTCCATCTTTCAAATTAATTGTCATTAAACCAGGATGTCCATTCCCTCTGTAAGAAATGGAAGATACGGCATCTGAATTTATACCTTTATTCTCCAATAGAAAACGGGTGGCATTATAACTTGGGGTCCGACTGCAAAATAAACCTATGGTAAATACAATCTTCCCGACAAGTTCTTTTTTCAGCTTCTGCATTTTCCTGATAGCATGTATATGGCAGGGAAGACCTACTACCGCGTACCGTCCCGGACTATTCTGAAGTGTCTTCATAATGAGCCCTAAAGGAACAGGGCAATAAATCGATTTCTGGGCTGATATTATTTCTTCCTTCGACCTCGCAATAAATGTTTCGGCAACTAATGGTTCATTTTTACTCATTCTTGAGACTACTACACCATCAACCAGTTTCTTTTCAAGTATATGCAAAAGAAAAGCTGTTACCATTCCACCTGAAGCGCCATTAAACCTTATCTCATTATCGTTAGTGCATCCAAAATAAATATTATAATATTTTCCTACATAAGGATGACTTAACAAACCAAGCCTTTTATCCGGCATATCCCGGTTAAAATCAACTTTCTCACCTGGGCATACTTTTACACATATACCACAATGATTACAGTTGCTTTCATCCACAAATGCATGCATGATTCCTTTATCTTCGTCTTTCCTGACAGAAATACACCCGGCAGGACAAACACTTGCGCACATGCCACATCCCGTACATAATTCATTTTTATAAACATTTGATACATTAACTGACATAGAATAAGAACCTTTTTAAATCCGGAATACGCGTTAAAACTCTATATTAATTGCCCACCATCCAGCCATTGATGATCAATAAAAACGCCTTGCAAATGAGCCGCAGGCAATTTGCCTGTCTGATAATAATCTCCACTTTCAACATTAAGATCCTCAACATCAACTATCCTGTCACTCATTATCCCATTCGCCTCGGTGTATATATTGTATTTATATATACCTGCATTTAAAGGCCACTTCTGTATCTTGCAGTATATCTTTCCTTTCTCTATCAGCCGAAAATCCACACCCACAGCTGAACTTCTGCAAGCAAATAAAAAAGTTTGCATTTGTGTCCAAAAAGAAATAGAAATATCAAAAGATTTTACCTTTTTAGAATTTTGACAAAAATATTCAACTTCTATCAAAACAGGCATTCCGGAAACCAGCACATCAACCCTGTCTCCAGTTAAATCGTTATAAAATTTTATATTGGTAATTTTGACGGCTTGATTTCCTTCCCTATCACACCGGCTAGATAGATCCAAAACAGATTTCTTGTTAAATTCCTGTAAATACTTCTGGATCGCATCTTTAGATGCACCATCGAATGCAACTCTGCCGTTCAACAATAACAACCCTTTGTTACATAGTGACTGAAGCGCTACCATATTATGACTGACAAACAGCACAGTTCGTCCTTCTTTTGCCGACACATCCTCCATTTTTCCTAAGCACTTTTTCTGAAATTGTGAATCTCCTACGGCAAGTACCTCATCAACCACAAGTATCTCCGGCTCAAGATGTGCCGCTACGGCAAAAGCAAGCCGCACATACATACCGCTGGAATACCTCTTTACAGGTGTGTCTAGGAACTTTTCAATTTCCGCGAAAGCTACAATTTCATCAAACTTCTTTTTAATTTCTGTTCTTTTCATCCCAAGTATAGCGCCGTTAAGAAAAATATTTTCTCTGCCGGTTAGCTCCGGGTGAAAACCAGTCCCAACTTCCAACAAACTAGCCACACTTCCTTTAATAGAAATATGTCCTTTTGTAGGTTCGGTTATGCGGCTCAGTATTTTGAGCAGTGTCGATTTGCCTGCACCATTCCTGCCAATTATGCCAACCCTGTCACCCTGTCTAATATTAAAAGACACATCATTAAGTGCCCAGAATTCTTCATGGAGCGGTTTTAATTCTTTAAAAGCCAAAAACGGATGCAGAATTCTGCCGGTTATTTTTTTAGTTTTTTCTGAGATGACATCCCTAAGAGCAACGTATCGTTTCCCCGGCTGATGTGAAAGAATATAGCTTTTACTTAAGTTCTCAACCTTAACAACGGCATCCATAAAGAAAATCCTTTAGCTATCAAATAATATCAACAAAACTTCTTTCCATATTACGGAAATAATATATACCACCTACAAACAGAGATACAGAAATAAGACCTGACAATAGAAAACCAGGCAAGTAAATATTACTATTTCCACCAACAATCGCCCACCTGAACCCATCAATTACGCCCACCATCGGGTTAAGCGAATATAATAATCTCCATTTTTCAGGCACTATATTACTACTAAATCCAACCGGCGATATATACAACCCGAACTGGACGATGAAAGGAATGATATATCTGAAATCCCGATATTTCACATTCAATGCTGCCACATAGAATCCGGCACCTAAAGAAGTAATCAATGCCAGAATCAGAAATATCGGAAGAGTAAGTATCCGGTAGTCCGGCACAAAACGAAACCAGACCATAAGGGCTATCAGTATTACAGAAGATATGAGAAAATCAACCAGGCTTACTATTACTGCGCTTGAAGGCACTATGATTCGGGGAAAATAGATTTTTGTAAGCAGATTTGCATTTGAAATCAGCGAATTACCGGCTTCGCTAAAAGAATTGGAAAAAAACTGCCATGGTAGCATAGCAGCGTAGACCAGAACAGGATAAGGCACACCTTCCGAAGGCAATTTAGCCAGCTTACCAAAAACGAGAGTAAATACCACCATAGTCAGAACAGGTCGGATAACACTCCAGGCCACTCCTATGAATGTCTGCTTATATCTAACAAGAATATCCCTCCACGAAAGAAAAACAAACAATTCCCTATAGGACCAGACATCTTTCCAATAACGATTCTTTTTTCGCCCCGTCCCTATTTCAATTACCAAAGAATTTTCTGAACAACTACCCATTAGTCTTCCACATTCCCTCAAACCAAATACCGCATCTCATTATCATAGCTTGATATTATTATAGACAACTATTAAGGCATAATCAGACATTCCCATACTCAACTGCATATATACAACTGCGCTACATACCTGTCAATACGAATAAACATTCATTACAATGAAATAATTTCTCAAAAACAAACAAACAAATAAATTCCATAATCTGGAATATTTAGAACAGCATACTTTTGCTAACTATATTCCATACATATTTGCAAAACAAAATATTATTAGATATAATATATAAGAAATCGTGTAAAATAAAAGGATTAAGATGCTAAAAGAACTTTCCCTGGTTGTCTTTATCGTCGTTATTCTTCTCAGCGTAATGACATTTATCTATACCCGAGTGCTAAAACCATCAATTGCAACACAACTGAGAATCTGGCTTATTCCCGGGATTTATCTAACCAATTTATTCTCGTATATGTTCGGTCGTATTGGTGGCGTACCTATGGGGGTAATCCAGACTGCGAGCTATCTAATTCTTTTAATAGTCGTTGTCGGCCTCAATTTTAAGGTAGTTGGCAGAAGGATTGTCAAACCGATCAACCTATCCATCACACAGCTATCCAACTGCACAGCAAACATAGATAAAGTGTCAGATCAAATAAACACCTCCAGCGAACAACTAGCTAGAGGCACATTGGAGCAGGCCTCCAGTATAGAAGAAACCTCAGCCTCCCTACAGGAGATGTCCTCGATGGCAAGCAAGAATGCGTCCCATGTCAGCCAGGTAAACAAGCTCATGATCGCCAGCAAAGAAAGTGTTAATCAGGGACAAGCAGCTATCGAACGTGTAAATGACTCCATGAAAAACATAAAAGAATCTTCCTATGAAACAGCAAAAATCATTAAAACAATCGACGAGATCGCCTTTCAAACTAATCTATTAGCCCTTAACGCAGCTGTCGAAGCTGCCCGCGCCGGTGATGCAGGGAAAGGGTTTGCCGTTGTTGCCGAAGAAGTCCGAAGCCTTGCGCAACGGTGTACCAGTGCTGCCAGGAATACTTCAGAACTAATTCAGAAGTCGGTTATGAACGCGGAAAGCGGGGTCACAGTCGCAGTAGATACTCTCATCACAATGGGGGCCATCGCCGAAAATGCCAACAAGATTGCAGATTTAGTCCATTCTATTGACAAAGCCATCGAACATCAAGCCAGAGGTATTGAGAATATCAATATCTCTATCACTCAACTCAATAAACTAACAACGCATAATGCCCAGACTGCCGAGAAATCGGCCAGCGGCTACAGAGCTCTCTCGCAACAAACACAGAGCCTTACAGCTGTAGTACAGATACTGGACAATCTGGCCTTTGGGAAGACAACCTAGCCACCTTGTGATACATGATCATTCTAAAGCAATAATTAAAATGCACCCGGGAAGATAATCTCAGCAAATATATTTGAATTAAAATAGGGATAACTTATTTTATTAATTATTATTAGAAAGAAAGCTAAATTTTTTTTCGTCAATAATGAATTCAAATTTTGTCCAAACAACAATCGGTTCCCGACTCAAAGTCCGCTCAAGGATATGAGCTACTAATTCTTTACCTTTTTTCACCCTCAAATCCCTCCTTATATTGCTAAATAGCGATAATTTTATCTATTATTATCCCTATTATTCTTTCCAATCAATTCCATCCTTCAAAAAAACAACAAACACAATTAATTCATGTATATTTTCGCAATTCACCAAATTACTTCCCGCATTAAATTGAAGGGGGGTAATCTAACGACGGGAAGTAATTTGGGAATTGCGATCTATGACATAGATGAATAACATATTATAACATTAATTATTTTTTTTTAAATATTTTTAATACTTCATACCTACAGCAATTCCGGCAACAAACCAGTAACCACATAATGTCGATGCACACTCCTTTACACAAAAGGACAAATTACTGGATATTACTCTGTAGATATAGAATATTATATTTAAAAAAAACACAGATCCCGGCATATTTATTGCCGGGAAAGCTATAGAAACCACAAATATATATATGGAATCAAAGTCTGAGTACTCACGCTAATTACAGGCTAAAGCTAATCAGGAGTCAGGTTCAGACAATTAAATCACAATAGTCTCCTGAGCCTTGATACCTCCATAATTAGCCGTTACCGGGACATCGTCGGAAATAGATACAGTATTTATTTTACTCACCAATAATGACTGGCCTTGTACTTCATACATTTTCAGAAGTGCAATCAGCCATGATAGAGAAGATTCTGCCCCTTGATTCGAATTTACCCCGTGAGGTTTCAGTCCGTCACAACAACCTCCGGTTTCGAAATCACAAATACGCATATTTATGTCATTTCCTCCCAGGAACCACGCCAGGCATCGTTGCGCTTCCGATAACCACTTTTCATCTCCTGTCGACTTGTACGCTTCAACAGAAGCTTCAACCAGACATTTTGCTTCTATAGGCTGTTGATCGAAGGCTGACATTTCACTTCCCTTTTTGAACCAATCTTTGTTCCCTATTATAGAAAGATGTCCCGCCGGAGCAGTTTGAATTTTGAGAAGCCATTCTAATGAACGAAGCCCCATATCATACATTTCACGATTCGGGATCCATTGTCCTGACAGAAGAAGAGCATGTGACAAATTAGCATTTGCATACGTCACTTTTTCTTCGCACCATATCCAGTCAGGCGAACTATTAGCGTGAAAAAGATCAAATAATTTTTCAGCAAGGATTGTTCTCATTCGTCGCGCATAATTATCCCCTCCGTAAATCTCAAGATAATTATGCAAGCCAATAATTGTAAATGCCCAGGAACGAGGCGACAAGAAATTTTCTAATTCTGACAAGCCCTCAACGAATATTTTCATGGCCATACTTCTAATTGAGTTATTCGGCGCATATTTCACTGCTACACCCAACCCCCAGAGAGCTCTGGCATGAGAATCTTCACTTCCAAGCAACTCTAACCACCTTCGATCATAGGACATAAAATTCCTGAACCGCGCGTTCTCAGGATTAAATGCATAATACAAAAATGCCAGATATTTCTGAATGAGCGGAATAATTTTTTCATCTTTATAGAGCTGGTAATACATACTTACAACAATTAATGCTCTGGCATTATCATCGACACAATACCCGTGATGCAAGTTAGGAACAGTATACAAAGCGTGTTGCATAACACCGGTATCATCAGTAAGTGCCTTCAGATGAAAAAGGTTAATTTCCGGCAAATTATCAAGGACCTTACTATTATGCCAGTCATGAACGTGTATCTTCGTTGATTGCTTCAATTCTTCGACAATTTCAGACGCTAATCCCAGATAATTACGAGCAACCTCTTTCCAGATCATTGACCGGCCATACTGATATGCCAGGAATCTCATTTTTTCACGGTCATCCTTATCTCTCAAAATATCATTAACAACCCTTGATAGAGACATCGAATCATTAAAGGGTACGAGTATTCCTCTCCCATCAGAAAGAAGTTCCTCCGCATACCAGTAAGGAGTTGATACAACAGTAGTTCCAACACCTAATGCATACGCTAGCGTCCCTGAAGTTATCTGTTCTTTCTGAATATATGGAGTTACATATATCGCCGATGTCTGGAGATATTGCAGCAAAGTATCTATTGTAACAAACTGATTATGAAACCTTACATAATCCTCCAAATGCAGATCAGTAACTAATTGCAGTAAACTATCACGGTATATATCGCCATAGACTTGCTTAATATGCGGGTGCGTTTGACCAAGGATAAGATAAATAACTTCAGGATGATTCTTAATGATATCAGGCAATGCTTTGATAACATATTCAATCCCCTTATTCGGTCCTAACAAACCAAAAGTGAGAAGTAACTGACGGCCGGGAAAACCAAATAATTCATTATATACACCTGGATTTTCAAAAGATGAGTCAGGTATGCCATGAGGAATAAAAGCTATCTTTTTTTTGTTGATCCCATAAATATCGACAAGCATTTTTTCCGCTTTATGGCTCATTACGATAAGCCTGTGCGAATATTTCGCTAATTCCTGAATAATAGTTTTTTGGTCGTATGATGGTTTATTCAAAACCGTATGTAACGTTGTTAACACCGGCATGCGCAACTGCTTAATCAGTTGAAGTATATAAGAACCGTTTTTACCTCCGAATATTCCATATTCATGCTGCAATATTGCAACATCACACTGTTTCGTATTCAAAAAGTTTGCAGACCAAAAATAATCTGATTGCACATTAGCCCTCACCCGGAATTTAACATTATCAGGATAATCATATCCTTCCGGAACATCATCCATTGCGACGACAATCAGATCATCTTCACTCTTGATCTCATTTAATAATGCCATGCTTAAATCAGTAGTAAAGGTTGCAATACCACACTGCCTTGGCAAATAATTGCCGATTACAGCTACCCGGTTAATTTTATTTCTATCAGAAACCATAGATGTATCCCCCCTATTCTTAATTCTTTATTCATATAATAGTCGTCAGCGTAATGCTAGCTTTCTAAGGACCATCGCTATCACGATGCATTTTCGATGGAAATCTATATTAGAATAAAGGCAATAAGTTTATATAGGATGTCTCGAACTATTAATACACAGATCTACCAGATCGGATATAAGGGCAGTCCCAACGCACATAACACTATCTGCCCCTCCCCAGTATATTTTGACTGTTCCATCGGATTCTGGTATAGCACCACAGCTAAAAACCACATTTGGAACATATCCGGTTACTTCCCAGGTATCTTCCGGCTGAAGTATCCATTGGTCGGAAACCGCAATTATCTTAGCCGGATCATCCTTATCATGCAGTGCGACACCGAGCCGGTATACCGCGCCTGCCATAGTGGAAAAAACTCCATGGTATATATGTAGCCATCCCCTGTCAGTCAAGAATGGAGTAGCACCGGGACCGATTTTCATCTCATCCCAGTGGTAGGTGACTGGCTTCATCACAATTTTAGAATCTCCCCAATAAACTAGATCAGGAGAATATGACACCCATATAGCCCAAGGAGAAATGTCCGAATGAGGACGATCAAGACGGGCATATTTTCCGTCAAACTTTTGAGGAAAAATAACAGCATTCCTCATATCTGGCTGGCTTATCAAAGAAACCCGTTCAATCTTCTGAAAATCTCTGGTACAGGCCAATCCAATCCTCACCCCATATCGGGAATAGGCACTATAGGTCAACAAATATTCGCCTTCAATATTGGAAATACGGCAGTCTTCAACTCCGTACTCTTCGTATATGGCAAACATCCCTGTTTTTTCCGGCACAATAAATGGCTCAGGCCGCACTTGAAAATCATAACCATTTTCGCTTTCTGCAATACCGATTATCGATCTACCTGTACGCAAATGAGAGCGAAACAGCATAATATACCGTCCCTCAAATTTTGTTACCCCGGCATTATGAACAGTATGAACTGAATAAGGAACATCTTTTTTTGTAAGAATAGGATTTTTATCATAACGAATAACAATGGAATTGGACATAATAGACTCCTTGTAAGATGTCATTTATAAATCCAATAAAGAATACCACTATGAAGCTTTATCTTGTTTACGCAGCCCTACCATAATCATCTTCAAATCGACGGATATCGTCCTCGCCAAAATATTCACCCACCTGAACTTCCGTAAACACCAGATTAGCCGGACCACTATTCTCAATTCTATGAACATCTCCTCTTCGAATATCCACATTATCTCCAGCTTTCAGCTTTATTTTCCGATCGTTTATGGTAACAGTTCCTTCACCGGATACTACAAACCAATGTTCGGACCGTTTCTGATGACTTTGCAGACTAAGACGCATCTTAGGATAAACAGTGATCTGCTTAATCTTGGCATCAACCGCATCGTGCAGGACCTTATAAAATCCCCAGGGCCGGTGATCTTCCCTTTTGCTTGTAACCAGTATCTGTTCATATGCCTTAATATAGTCATCCACCATTCGATCTGCATTGAAATATTTTTTTGCAAAATCGCGACAATATATCCTGCTGATAGTGGGAGATTCTTGTACAGCAATAACTGCTTCTTCAATACTGGATACAAGAAAACCATTCTTTCCATGAGTAATAAGTTCAGGCATACTACCACGATTAAAAGCGATGACAGGCGTACCACACGCCATAGATTCAATAACAGAAAGTCCGAACGGTTCATTAAAGTTGATAGGATGGAGAAGTGCTAGTGCTCCCCCTAATAATTCATCTCGTTTTTGAGGATCAGCACTTCCGATAAATATAACATTTTCTCCGTCAATCAAAGGCTTTATTTCCTGCTCGTAATATTCAGCATCTTGAATTATACCTGCCATTATCAATTTTCGACCACTTTTTTTTGCAATCTCGATGGCCTCGCGGGCACCTTTATCTCTATGCATCCGCCCAAAAAACAAAAGATAATCCTGAGGTATTTCATTAAAAGTAAACTGTTTTATATCTATTCCGTGATAAATATTTGCAAGATAATGTAACCGAGGTGAGCGATCTGCGTGACTTATTGAAATGTAATTAGACTTACCATCATATTTTTCGTAGACCGGTATAATTCCTTGAGATGAAAACCCATGAATCGTAGTAACCATTGGAGTAGATATAAGACTGCTATAAGTTAGTGGTAAAAAATCGAAATTATTATGAATAAGATCAAACTCTTCAGCGTGTTCTATAAGCTCAGATATATGTAAGCATTCCCAAACCTTCGGGATTAAACCCTTATCTTCCTCGTAACCGATAGGACAAGCTGCCCGAAGGTTTGCTTTGGTAATCGAATCAGCAGTTGCAAAAAGAGTTACGTCGATGCCTCTAGCAACTAATCCTTCAGTCAGTAGAGATACAAAACTTTCCCAAGGGCCATAATGATGTGGGGGAGTTCTCCAGGCAACCGGAGATAACATGGCAATCCTCATAATATCCTCCTATTTCTTCTCACAGAACAATTCTCAACATGAACAGTTCTTCCTGAGAAAAGCAAAAAAACGATATTAGATCTATGGTAAGTAAAAAAATATTAGGCCATATAATAGCTCGCAACAAGCAATGTGGCAAGTCGTAGCAGAATGAAGCTCGCGATCGCTAATAATTGATTATTATTTATCTATCGCAAGAGGTATATTAGTGGGAAAAAATTAATTATATGAAATGTAAGGTCATGCTCTATCATGTTTCTACGGATACTAATCGGAAAATGAATAAAGCACCAACATTAGATTATTTTATAGGCTACAAAACTAACTGAATATTAATCCGGATTAAGACTTTATTGGTGCGGTCAATACGATACGGGTTCCGCATTGCGGCTTCGAATCTATGTCGACTTTGCCACCCATGTAACTGAGTCTTTCGCAAATACTGAATAAACCAAAACCTGCAGTCCGATCAACAACACTATTACTTCCGATGTGGTCAAAACCAATACCATCATCAGTTATCTCAATAACAATTTCATTGTCTTTTCTCTTGATTGAGATTACTGCGTTTTTAGCCTGAGCATGTTTAATCATATTCATAAACAATTCTCGTACTGACTGAAATAACAATACCCGGATATCATCTTCAAGCGGTTTTGGCTGCATATCGTCCTTGAATTTTACAGAAATACCATACAGGAGAGGAATCCTTTCTATCAGCCATTCGACTGCCGCCTCAAATCCTAATTCATAAAGAATCGGAGGACTAATCTCAAAGGTTAAAGAACGAGTATCCTGTATAGTCTGCTCTATAAGACTAATTACTTCATTAAGAAGGTCTTTTCTGCTATTGGAACTATCAGAATTAACTATAGATTTTAGCTTTATTTTTGATATCGCCAATGTTTGGCCTATGCGATCATGAAGTTCAGTTGCAATTCGCCTTCTTTCACGCTCCTCTGTTAATGCGAGTTCGGAGGCCAGAAACCTAAGCTGGTTTTGATAGATGATAATACGCTCCTCCATTCTCTTGTGTTCTCTTCGAACTTCAGCTTTTTGAAGTTCTCTTTCAATAGCAGGAACTAACCGGGAAATATTGCTTTTCATAACGTAATCATGGGCGCCGGCTTTCATTACCTCTACAGCTTTCTCTTCCCCGATTACCCCTGAAACAATAATAAAAGGGATGTCTAGACCGCTTTTCTTTAATATTTCCAAAGCGCCAAGAGCACTAAAGCTGGGAAGATTATAGTCAGCGATAATCAAATCCCAGACCCTTTCTCTCAGCAAATATTCCATTCCGCTGGAAATATCTACCTTTTCATAAATAGTCTCATATCCTTCCTTCTTGAGTTCACGGACCATCAAAAGAACATCATCGTCAAAATCCTCAATTATCATTACTCTAATAAGTTTATTCATGTTTAATTCCCTTTAAGCTACAATGAAGTCAATCCTTCACGTATCGCGTATTTGGTCAGTTCCGCGACACTATGGATGTTTAATTTTTTCATGATCTGCTGCCGGTAAGTCTCTATGGTTTTCGTACTCACGTAAAGAAGCGTCGCAATTTGTTTTGTAGTTTTTCCTTCAGCTAAAAGCTGGAGCACTTCTCGCTCTCGAGTTGTCAGGACCGGTGACTCGGGATCTTCCGGCGCGGACAGTCGACCGACATAATCTTTGATAACAATAGTCGTGATTCCCGGGCTAAGATATATCTGGTTTGCAAAAACAGTATGGATAGCAGTTATCAATTCTTCAAATGCACAATCTTTGAGGATATAACCAGATGCCCCGGCGCTTAACATCCCGGTAACGAACCTTCTATCAGAATACATAGAAAGCCCGAGCACTTTAATAGCCGGAGAATTAGCGATAATTTGCCTAGTAGCCTCTATTCCATTCAAATCAGCCATGGAAGCGTCCATAATTACGAGGTTAGGTTTCAGTTTAGCTGCCAGATCAACAGCACTTCTGCCATTTTCTGCCTCGGAGATGACTTCCATTTCCGACTCTTTTTCGAGCAGCGCACGAAGACCTTCTCTCATTATCTTATGATCATCAACCATAAGGATCTTTATCTTCATTCATATCCTCCACTCAATGCAGATGTTTATATATTAACGAGCATTCTCTGCATAAACAAAATAAATTATGCTTTACAAATTTGAGCATTTATTTTAAATCATAGCTATATTATAGAACAATAAGCAATTAATACATAGATGTTGATATGTTTGCCTTGCGATTGTAAGAGCATACCGCAGGCAAGACAATGTGATTAAATCAACAACAGATTAATAAGACAAAACAAAGACACATAAGAATCGACATATTAATCGATTCCAATCATTATTATCAGGCATAATTTACTCGGGGTTAATTAAACAGAAAGCTTATACACCAGGCCAACACCATCTTAAATTAAGTCATTATTACATTGTAGTCATTACTGACTATATTGAACCAATATAAAGATATTGCCGGCCCAGCAAATAAGGCCAATACCCAATCCTATCAATACCCAATTCCAACCGATGCATCTCTTAGAAAAAAACATCACACCAGTATCATCACAATATATTATATAATAATTTCTTTTAACTTACATATCTAATATTAACAGACCATAATAAATAAAAAAATCGGGACTACTCCCAGTTTTACACTTCGAATTTCCTGAATTGGCTCACTTAAAAACGAAAATGGAGCACTCATATGGGTGCTCCATTTTCTGAAGATAATAAAGTTCAAAAATCTATAGGCTATTTAATAACTCCTGATATTTTGCCATCGGCCAGAATTCATCAGCTACAATCAACTCAGATGAATCTACTGCCGTTCTTAAGGTTTCAAGCGATTCAACACCCTTTGTAGCAAACAAATTAGCACGTTTAAAAATGTCAGATTCCGCTTCACAGGAATTAAGAGATTTCTCTAATCCGGCGATTCCGGTCTTAACATCGGCATAAAGCTTATCAGATTTCTCAAGGTCGCCCAAGAGAGCAGGAGATTTAATACCGGCAGAAAGCGTAGCTGCAGCTGCTTTACCGATAACAGAAATGTGCTTGGCTATCGCAGGCAACACAAGTGTATTTGCGATATTAATAGCTGTCTTGAATTCAATCTCTTTGATCTTAATATAGTTCTCAAGCTTGATTTCAACTTTAGAATGGAGTTCCCGCTCTGAAAGAATATTATATTTCTCATATAATTTAATTGCTTCCGGTTTGAGATAATGCGCAAGAGCTGCAGGTGTATTCTTCTCATTTGGAAGGCCTCTTTTTGCAGCTTCTTTTTGCCACTCATCAGAGTAGTTATTACCTTCGAAACGAACATGCTTCGTTTTCTTTAAAACATCTTTTAATACCATAATGGCATTTTCTTTGACATCACCTTTCATTAGCAGAAGCTTATCAGTCATTACCTCATATCCATAGGCTACCATCAGATTAAATATCGTTGCAGCTTCAGCACAGTTATGTGAAGAGCCCACAGCTCTGAATTCAAACTTGTTTCCGGTAAAAGCAATTGGAGATGTTCTATTACGATCTGAAGTATCTTTAGCAACTTTAGGAAGGTTCTGGATACCAAGATTAATATGAGCCATTTTTTGTTCTGTTAGCTTGCTAATACCTTCGATCTCGTTTAATAGGCCATCAAGATATTCGCCAAGATAAACCGACATTATTGCAGGAGGAGCTTCGTTTGCACCTAATCGATGATCATTTCCAGCATCTGCAACGGAAGCTCTCAATATTCCGCCGAACTTATCAACACCAAGGAATATAGCGCCTAGTGTCATCAAAAAGCTAATATTTTTTAATGGCGAACGTGATGGCTCCAGGTAATTGGAACCTGAGTTATCGCCAAGCGACCAGTTAAGATGCTTTCCTGATCCGTTTACGCCGGCAAAAGGTTTTTCAGAAAGGATTGCAACCATATCATGCCTGTCGCCAACAGTTTTCATGATGTCCATAAGTTGCAAGTTATGATCAATTGACAAGTTAGCTTCTTCATAAAGAGGAGCTATTTCGAATTGGTTAGGAGCAACTTCGTTATGTCTGGTTTTTGCTGGAATCCCTCTCCTATATAACTCGATATCCAGTTCTTCCATGAATCTGATTACTTTCCCATTAATGTATCCGAAATAATGATCTTCCATTTGCTGGCCTTTTGCAGGAGCTGCACCAAACAGAGTTCTGTTACACACTTGGATATCAGGTCTTGTTTCATAAAGATCTTTTGATATTAAAAAGTATTCTTGTTCAGGTCCGGCATATACCTTGATTCTCTTTGCGACTCTGTTGCCTAATAATTTTTGTAATTTTATTGCAGAATCATTAAGTGCTCTCATTGAACGGAGCATCGGGGTCTTAATATCGAGAACATCCCCAGTCCAGGATAGAAAAACAGAAGGGATAACAAGCGTTCTGGTATCTTCTGCTTCAATTAAAAATGCCGGAGAAGTAGGATCCCACGCAGTATAACCTCGTGCTTCGAAAGTAGATCTCATCCCGCCAGAAGGAAAGGAAGATGCATCCGGTTCAGATTGAATCAGCTGCTTTGCAGAAAATCTTTCGATCATCTCTCCATCATCGCCATAACTGATAAAAGCATCATGTTTCTCAGCAGTACCGCCTCTTCTTGGCTGAAACCAATGAGTGAAGTGAGTTGCCCCATTATCCATCGCCCATTCTTTCATCGCATGAGCGACATCAGCTGCTATCGCTTCATCAAGCTGGTCCCCATTTTCAATAGAAGCTAAAAGTTTTTCAAATGAAGACTTATTGAGCTTCGCTTTCATTACCCCTTTACTAAACGTTAATTCTCCAAAAATACTAGAAGCCATTACCATATTAATTTCTCCCTTCTTGTAATAAAAAACTATCACACAAAAACGTCTTACATTATATAAGACCACAACATTCATTGTCAAAGCATTTTTTGCATTATTCTTGTATTTTTCATTTTTAAAGTTATTATATTTCGCATTTTCTGACTTTTCTAACGTTTTACAACGTCTATTTTACATCATTTTCACCGGAAACAGCCCAACCCCTCCTTCCATTTATCCATCATCGACAAACTGCTAAATCGATAGAAGGATTATTGGATACTCCCCAATCGCAAAATGCATTTTTTATGCCAAGACTTTTTATAACGAATTCACTCGTCGTCCGCAAATAAAAACCCAACATAATTGTACTTTTTAAAAAAAGCAAAACACAATTATGTACCATTTTAGGTTATAACAGATGAATTAATAGATAATGGCGGCATGTGGACATCATTTCTTTTGAGGTAACATTGAAATACCGATGTTGGTTAAAAATGACTGAAATAGCGAAGTTTTTGAAAGCATTTCGATAAGCTCAAACTTCTTGATTGGTTTCTTTATAAATTCACTTTCTCTGAGAAAACTGTAGTAAATATTCCTACCTTCAGGCGTCTCGAGAAAAGCGTACACCTCATTTATTGGCATCAAGCCTTTAACCGGGGGCGCATTTATTAGTGGAATATTGATTGTACTCGTATCACTTGCTTCAGTATTATTAGATACGGAAACCGACATGGATTTCTCACTAACGTAAGCAACAAACTGTTCTTTTTCTTCAGGCGTAAATATATAATCAATCATAAATTGCTTGCCGTTGTCTATATAATCAAGGAATTTCGCCTGTTTAAGTGTGTTTACATAAGGATACGACCAATTATCCCTATCAACCCATACCACCTCATTGTTAACATCCGTAACAACCTTTTTCCTTGATTTTTTGTCTGACAAACGTTCAACTCTGGCAATTATTGTCATAGCTTCAGCACGAGAAATATAACTCTTCTGACGTAACGTCATATCCGGATAGCCGACAATAATATCCTCTTTTTTTGCCTGTGTAAGATATTCTCCAGCCCAATCCCGATTATCAAAGTCGAGCAAATCACTCACTTGCTTGAACGAGTGGTCTTCTTTGCGTTTTTTATCAAAATATACTTTAGTGACCTGCCCTTTTAACTTCATAACCGAAGCCGTAAAACTCGACCGGTCAATATTCTCTTGAGGAAAAAAATTTCCTTGCTCATTACCTTGTACAATATCATAGGCATACATGACATCAAAAGCTATACGGCCTTTGTAATCATCGGGGATATCGTTGAACTGCCTCAATCTCAGAACTTTTCTCTCATAATGATGATTTTCACCTCGTTTGGCACCAGCATCTACGATAATTTTGTTCTCTCCATAATTGAGCATTACCGGAACGACAAATACGTCATCTTCAACAGTAACTCTTGCATTATTGATTGTTAGATTATTAATATTCAGATTTGCCACTCCTTCTATTAAAATGAAGGGATCATAAACAACCTGATTATCAGTAGGCAAATTAATTACAAAAACCTCTTGTTTAGTTTGGAATGGAACAAATGAAATTGATAGATAATGAGAAGTATCCTCAGGTATCAGATAATAAGGAACATAGGCATAATCCAGGTTAAAATCACCAATCTTTATTCCTGCTCCAAAAGATAACGTACCGGACTTTTCCGGCTTGTTATTAATACTTGCATAAGGCCTGTCTTTATAACCCGCCCTGAAAGTAAATGTATCTTTATAGGTATATTCAGCACCGCCCATCAAATAATAAGAAGCGTTTGTCAGATTGTATTCAACGTTACCTGCTACATTCATATCAGCATTGAACCAATCCGAAGTAAACCCGGCAAGCAACGACCTATCAAGCGACTCTTTTCTTCCTGTTTGCCAGGATACCTTAGCGTAAGGATTTTTGAGAACAAAAGCCAATGCCAGATTTTTACGCAATTCATAGATCATCCCAAGATCGATTCCAATACCTGAGCCTGATAGAGGGGCGACACCAAGAATACCCTGTTGAAAATATTTCAGGGAGCATCCGAGAGTTAACGGCAGTCCCTGATCCCAAACACTACCAAAAGAATGAGAGATAGAAACCTGGTAAAGATTGTTAGAATAATCTTTTTGGGCCAAAACAGGGTTTCCGTTTACGGGATCAAAGGAAGTCGCATACGGTACTTGCCCGACGGATATCGAATTGATTCCGAAACCAAGAGTGCTGCCCCACAATGGGAAAGAAAACCCAAGTATCCTATAATCAATTTCGGATATTAATCTACTATAGACGGATAATGCCTGACAGGAAGAATAATGGTTAATACCGGCAGGATTATAAAACAAATTATTTATGTCCCCCTGATATGCTACAGGCGACAGTCCCATAGCTTGATAACGGGCCGGAAGTCCCATGGCATCAGGACTTATGTCCGCATTAATTGGAGTTATCATTAAAAATATAATAATAGTAATTGTATAGATACAATACATATTAGCCTCTTTTATATTAAAAACAAACATACAGAAACTTAATCCGAACCTACCTTACGACCAACAATTTCCCAGTATACTTCATTTTAGGCATTCCACTATTCTTCTGAAGTATCCGGTACAAATAAACGCCATTCGGGACTTCTTTGTTATACATATCCCTCAAATTCCACAAAACAATATTTTGGTCACTTTTTAAAGCACCTTCATTGCTTGCAAAAAATTGCTCACGCCAAATAACTTCTCCTCGCAGATTATAAATCCAGATTTCAATATCACTGTATTCATCCAACATATAACGGATAACAGCCTTATCCTTATTCTGATTAAGGTATGCAATATGAGTACCGATAAAA
This sequence comes from Candidatus Margulisiibacteriota bacterium, assembly GCA_003242895.1. Classification (NCBI taxonomy): domain Bacteria; kingdom Bacillati; phylum Candidatus Margulisiibacteriota; species Candidatus Margulisiibacteriota bacterium. The sequence continues at coordinate 71,923 of QKMY01000019.1, read as the reverse complement.
CCCATACGTTCGATGTCCAACAAGGCATATTTTTCAACAATATCATCTAAATAATAGAGGTCTTTATATACCACTTTAAATTCATTTTTATATGTCCCTTCAAGAATATTATTCGATAATACCGGAAATCCAGTTACAAAATTAGTTGAAACGCCTATCCCTATATTATTAAAAACTCCGGTATCAACGCCAGTCTCCTGCAACATAACATTTTCCGTATCCGGGAGGGCAAGATTGATGATATTAACTGAAACTGTATCCATTAAAAAACTGTCAACATTCCTATTAGCATCAGAAATTTCTATGAATATTTTGTCTTTACCAAGAACGAATCTTTGCGCCGCCACACCATCTTTGTCTAATAACTGCATACTCGCAGTAATCGCAGGATTGGAAAACTCCACGGTAGTTTTTCCAATTTCAATCCCTGTCGGGTTATGCATGGCCGTTATATAACTCGTTCCGGCATAACGCGATCGCAAAAGGAATCTCGCCCTGCCAAAGGAGTCTGTAACAGTTGAAGTTGGGATTAGTACGTCGTCCATTCTATTTGAAGTTGCAATAATAAGATCGTTAATTAATGGATTATGGAACCTATCTTTCACGGATACGTTAACATAGGTTTCATTCTTTTTACCCACACTAAATACATAGACATCACCATAATTTGCTTTTACTTCGGAATTTATAGTAGACGGGATTGGTTCCGCTTTGAAAGTTAGCTTTGCTTTATCATAGAGTGTACGCTTTGCAATATTATCCATACAGCTCAAAAACACATCTCCGTATTCGGTTGAAGATACCGAAAATGTAACAATTCCTTGTGCGTTGGTAGTTGCCCTTAGCGGTAAAATAAAATCTTTATTTAACCGGTCGGATTGCAGAGTAATCTCATTACCGGAGATAAGATTGCTGAGGTTGTCTCGCAAATAGAGCGTAACAATAGCTTTTTGGTCACCATTTGCTATAACGAGGTTTGGACTAATAATCAGAGTTGAGGCCTCTGGACTTGGATCATATCTATCTGCCGCAAAATTAAGCTCTACTTTCTGATTCAAAGTAACCTGTGTTTCCGGATCAACGCACTGGATAATAGGACTACCTAGTCTAATAGAGGAAATGTAGAATACGCCTTCGCCATTATGAACCATATCATAACCGGTAATATTACTCGCGTTTATAGCTTTTATCTGATCAAAATCACCCCGGGTTGAATTAGCTGTTAGTACTTTGTCGTTAACGAGATTTCCGTATAAGTCCCTTATTGTTACCCGCAGGGAGGTCAAACTTTTACCATTTGCATAAGATTCTATATATGGCTGCCCAGGTATAGAAGAAATAATCTGCATAGTAGATAATGTTGGGGATATATGTAAGCGGTCCGGAATCAATCGGAGTGCTGCAGTTTGATTGATCGTTACCGTATATGTAGGAACATATGCGGTTATGACTGTATCACCTGCAATAATTCCTTTCACATAAAAATCCACTTCACCATTGGCAGTTGTACTATTCACTGAAGGCACAATAGATAGAGTTACTCCCTTGGCTGAAAGCCTTACTGAAGAGCTATCGATAGGATTATTATAAATATCATTCAGCTTAACGGTAATCTTAGATACCTGAAAATTATCTGCAATAATAGAGTTCGGAGTAATTGATACAATTGAATTAAAAGAACTAACCAATGACTTATCTACAACAAAAGAGACAGTCAAATTATCAGTAATGGCAATACCTGTTTGAGATTCTCTGATATTAATCGTGCTATTGCCAATTTTTGTAGAAAAAACCTTAAAACTGACAATCCCATTACTATCGGAAATAATAGTATTTGGAGTAATAAAATCAGGTCCCCGGGAGGCATAGGCATTTATCGTAATACCATCCAAAGAATTGTTCATCCTGTCATGTAGCAATAGATTTATATGGATATAATCGTTATTATTTGCCAGAGCAATGTTTTTTGTGATAGCAATTATACAATTATCGGGTATAATTTTTCCTTTTATTACTGTCATCTGTTGCGTTTGAGAAAGCAACGAATCACGGACAGTAGCTGAAAGAGTGCTTACCCCTAAACCAATTGAGGAAACCGTAAAATATCCGAACCCTTTTATATCCGTATTTGCATTCAAAGTGATAATACTGTCAAGCGAAGGTCTACTGCTAACTATATTTACACTGACACCATACACAGGATTGCCAAAACTATCCCCGGCAAAAACAGAAACTGTCGCAACAGATTCTCCATCCCCTCCGATTATGTTTGGAGTAATCATAAAATAACACTTACTGAGTGTTAAAGAAGCAGGTAAGTACCTAAAATCGTTTCCAGGAATACTTAACAGCTCACCTGTTTTTGAATATTTCACAAACACATTGCCTGAACCGGTTGCAAATGACCGCATTTCAAAAAAAGCATAATCCTGCCCGCTAATTTTACCTGGCAAATTATTTCGATTATAAATATTATCGATACTACCTCTATTGGTTTCTATACTTAACGAATTGCCGGTAATCAGGTTTCCCCATCGATCATAAATTGTCGCTTCTACTCTAATTAGTTCACCGACTTCTCTTACCTTTGGAATAATCTGGATAATCGAATTTCTTGAACTCGGGTGATCATAATCAACCGCGAAGCCCAGGTTAATGCTTGGGGTCAACCAATCACCGGAAACAAGATTACGGGCACGAATATTCGAAGTTCCGGGCAAAGAGGAAAATACCTTAAACGTAGCGTACCCTGAGTCATTTGTTACATCATTAACTATAACAATATTGTCAGACGCTCTGGAAGAAGCAAGTAGTATTTTCTGCCCTTCCAGTGTATTACCAAAAATATCTTTACAAAACACACGTATCGAATGGGCATCAGGACTGTTTGCCCATACCTTAACTAGCGATTCAGTGATATACGATAGAGTTGTAGAAAAATTTGAGGAATCACCAACAAAATGAATAGTATATTCCTGGTTTAGCTTAGTATTGCTCGACGGATCAATTGATTCAACTATATATTTTCCCTCACCGGCTTTTGTAGAGGATATAGTAAAATACGATTCCCCATTTTTCGAAGTTATTGCATTTACGGTAACAATAACGTCACTTGCCAATCGATAGCTATAGTCAGGATGCAGCTTGATCGTAATACGCTGATCATCAACATAATTGTAAATCGGGGGAGCATAATTAATATATTTATCTGCTATCGTTACCGTTACCGTGCTGACGTTAAACCCGTTCGCAGTAACAAGAACATTACCTGTTGTCAGCATAACAAACGGAACTCCATGGTCAACTTCTACTCCGGGGTCTCCTTCATTGATCAAATAAGATTTATTGGACAGCCAATTCTTTTCTGTTACTGATTTGACCTTCAACTTAGCATTATTAGTAGTTGCTTTTACTGGTGTTATCGAAAAAGTAGCAACACCACCAACAAATAATTTGTTTGTATCATCAACCTCATAAGAAGATAAACGATCGATCTGAACAGTTTTATTCATGGTTGGAATAAGATTATAAAATTGATCCGTAAGGTTGACCGTAACGGTAAATGGCTCTCCTGCTTTTTGCTGAATCGGCAATCCAGCCTTCCCTTTAGCAGGTGCATTCGTCCAGTAATTATCTCCAGGAGTATGCACTTCTCCAGGGTAGATTATCTGAAGATCTTTTATGGCATCTGGCTGCACCGTAATCGATGTAGTTGCTTCAAGGGACTTATTGATTATAGTCTGCTTTGCAGTATAAATTATTTTGCCGGACTGATATTCTTTAACTGTAAAATAAGCAGTCCCATTAATCGTATATTGGTCCGGATCAATAGTCCTGATACCGTAATTTGCTGTCAGCTCAAGTTTCTCAGTGTTTTGAGCTGTCACAACATTGTAATAATTATCGACAACAAGCACTGATAGAGCATATGATACACCCGCAGTAGGAGTGTACGGAATTACAGGCTTTCTTTTTCCATCAGGATATTCCGTACCCGGAACGTTCACTTCAAGTGGCAGCAAGACCTGAAGTCTGTTAGGAGTTCCTACTAATACATCGTATACGGTATTAGAAGTTAAAGTTTTTTCGAAAGTTCTCATCGTAAATATGCTTGATGCATTTGATGTAGAAACATACTCTGTAACAGAAAAAGTTGCGGTTCCAGCCTTCAAGGATTTTCTGGCATTAACAAATTGAATGCAGGAATTAGTCCCATAGACCTCTACTTCGTTATCAATATTTAAAATATTATTTCTTATATCTACGGCGTTAACAGTTACTACAAATGGATAACCCGCAGTAACATTCTCAGTTACTCCGACAATCTCTGATCCGCTTCCGGGGATGGAGTATCTGCCTGGCATAAGCAGTTGCAATTGATAAATATCACCAACTGCTACCTTGACGTTAACAGTAACCGCAGAAACATTATTAGCAGTCGCCCGGATCCATGTCAGATCGCTTTGGGTATTACAAGTTACGATAACTGTCGATTTTCCCTGATTAACTAAAACAGTGGAAGGATAAGCTGCATATATATCACTAAGTGAAAGACCTACGGTTATATTGCTATTGATCAAGTTAGAATACTGGTCTACCGCATAAACATTAAAACTAAATGGTTTCGATGCCATCTGCTCGCGGGGAATCCCGGACATACCAACGAAGGGTGAAAATGTCTGCCCTTCCATCTCTAGTAATATCCTATTCAAACCGCCGGGCAATATCTGCTTTATCTCTGTATCAAAATCAAGCAATCCTTCTTTAGTAACGGCTCGTAAAGTATAGGTGCCGGCTTTGTAAAAAGTTACCGAAAAAGTTGCCACTCCGTTAATAAACTCCGGGTCCAGCGGATTTATAGCATAGGCGTTTGCTGGGATCGAACTGGCAAGGATCAAGCCCGGAACATCCTCTGTATATGCTCTTACATTATTTGAAGGGTCCAGAACATTTACCGTAACCGTAAAAGCTGTACCGACATAAATGGCTTGAGGGGGCAGTATGAGTTCAACTGCACACGGATCATTAGAGTTACGTGCTTTATATACCACAGATTGATCGCCAATAAGTGTATTACAGGTAACTGCCAGTCCATGTTCCTTTATTTGTATCTCGGTAACGGAAAAAGTAACCATTCCATTCACCATCTGCTTCTCGGTATGATTAACTGTAGTATAATTCTGTTCCAGGTTGACAAATCTAACAATATCTTCTGAATAAACTCTATTAGTATATGTATCAACTGCATAGACTGTTACAGTAAACGGTCTATCTTTAATCGGTTGATTTGCTTTTCCCTTTTTAGAGGTACCGAATCCGGGGTCCAACTCTTCTCCCGGAAGTAGTATCATCAGCTTATAAGGATCTTTAACAAGCACATTATAAGTATTGCTTTCTACATCTGACAACCAATGCTCTTCGTCAGCTATAAGTGCTGCTTTTAACCGGGTATCCTCCGTGGCGACATATTCGGTAATCTGGAAAGTACATACGCCGCTTATCATCATCCGTTGAGAAGGATTGATCGATACCTTGCTTTCCGGGTCCAATGATGCCAATTGGATTATGTTGCTCGTTGATCTATCAATATTATAAAACTGATCAACTGCATTTATGGTTACAATAAAAGACGTCCCAGCTATATGCACGGGAACATTTCCGGTAGTCCCTGTCAGCAAAACATTACGCTGATCAGGAATTAAGACCTGTAATTGAGTCGCCGGACCGGCATTGATATTGTAGGGAGATGTATATGAAGGGCTCAAAACCCCAGCCACATCTTCAATTCTGATAGTTTTCCCATCTCCCGGAATAAATTCCTTGATAATAAATGACCGACGGTCACTCAACGATATCTGGCTCGCCGGACTTATTGCCGTAAGTAAATTACCAACACAACGTACAGTCGCGGTAGCGGAATCAACTCTATTGAAATAAGCATCAGTAATATTCACCCTAATCTCCATATCCGTGTTCATATTCCTGGATAGCTGGTTCTCCACCCTGCCACCAGGCATACTTGCACTAGGAACCTGATCGGGAAGTAATGTAAGTAATTTAGCTGGTACATTACAGGTAATTGCCAATGAACCTGCAACCTCAATGTTTGAATGCGTTAAATCAGTTACAAAATAGGTTTTGTCTCGAGCTATACTTTCATAGACTTGAAAAGTGTAAGCCCCATCATTATTGCAGGTCACCATTATGGCCGCGGTAGGATTATTATTAACAACAGAGAATGGATCATTTGAGTATAGTTTGATCTGGTCAGCGAGGTCCTTGAGAAGATGAGCGTAGGCATCAAAAGCGTATACCTTGATATTGAAGGGTATGCCGGCTTTTTGCACAGAGGCCTGCCCTACAACTTGCATTGACGATGTATTCATTGTTTGGCCCGGCATAACCATAATCACCCGATTAATAACATCAGGGATAAAATTACATCGATAATTATCAAACCCAATTCTGGTATATGCTCCATCCGAAGCTCCATCCACTCCGCCGCTCCACGCGCGGACTGCATTAGCAGTACCTGTAGCATTACTTCTCAATTTAAAAGTAAAATTTCCACTATCATCCTTTGTATATATCTGTATACCTGGCAACGACGGAGATTCATCCTGATCTTCACTGATAAACCCGAAGTCAGTAGCAACATGCACCATTGTTCCTTTTTTTACAAATTTACCTGATTTAGTCTTGATCGGGCCGCCGGTAAATGTATAAAAAGCCTCGCCATTTGCAGTTACATTTTTATAAGGAGTCCTATTTAAAGGAAAAAGCCCGAACGGCGGATCATATTTAATCTCATAATCCAATATCTGGTCTAATCGATTTTCTGCATTATCTATAGCCCTAACTTTTAGTTTGTAGGTACCAATTGTTCTTACAGGATCATAAGGTATGGATAATAAAGTGGAGTTACCCCATGTTTCATAATACGTTGGTACCGGATAAATAATGTAATATTTCTGGTCAAGCAGTAACCCAGAACTTTCATTAACCGTAACAATAACATTTCCTACTCCGAACTCGTTTATAACAAGCCTAGCCTGATTAGCGACAACCTGTCCGTCCTTGTCCCATATTTCCAGAATAGTACCGGGAGTGATTTTTTTCCCGGCATGATTAACAAAAACACTTTGAGTAGCTAAGCTTTCTGTTATGTCGACAAAACTATTTGGCAGCACTGGCAGGAATGTCAGATTATTTCCTGACGGTTTCTCATAAGCTAATACCTTATATATTTCTAACTGGCAATAATTGTCCTGCTTGACAGTCGATATTTTCGATCCTGCCCCGGAAGTACCGTCGTCAAGTACGGGATCAAGAAATTTGGCACTGAAAAGATCCAGGCTATTGACCGTTGTCCCGCTAGCCGGTTCAATAGCATCCAGCCCAGGAGGCTTGTTATCAATCAAAAACACCGGCAACTGTCGTACAGCCTGCGGCGCATGGACTAGACTATTATTATTTAAATAAACATCTTGTAGATAGAGGTCCAGAAAGTACCTGTCATTCGTATTCTTAATCGTGGACAATGTATCCTTTAATCCCATTATAACTTTATTATTACCGTCACCAAAGTCGGTCCAGGTTATTTGATCATTACCTAAAGGGATAGGATTGTTAAGGTCACTTCCTTTAAATAATCGTGCCTTACTGCCAGTAGAGCTAAAATCAAGTCCATAAAAAGGATATTCAACATCATAAGGTGATTCAGTCGCATAGCCAATAATATTCAACACATTTTGACTGACAAGCGAGCCAGCATTAAACCACGGTTGAACACCAGGTGGAAGCTCTGCTAAAGCATTTGTGTAGACAGGATTAGTGTTGTCACACCATGCTATGTAATTGTAATCATACGGACCCTCACCGAACTGTGGATTCGAAGCAACCCGGTAAAGTGTAGTTCTTCGATTTTGGTTATATCGAACTGGGGGCAGGTTAGTGTTAGAGACTGTCCATGTAGGCTTCTGCTCAAATTGATTGCTCGATGGTATGGTATAGTATGGAAAAGGGTGTGGACTTGCATTCCTATCAATCTGGTCTTCGAACCATAGCTTAATAGTCTGAGGATCACCGGACTTTTCTTCTACGCCTGTGTACTTTGTGGGCTTGCGGACATCCTCACCTTCATTCACTAGCCAATCAGGCGGGATTTTCAACGGATTATTCACTTTGTCAAACATGCTGTCGAACTTACTCTGCGATATAACCGGATCTGCCTTATAGGTCCAGCTTACGTCTCCAGGCAGCTGCTGACCGCTATTATTAATATACGGAGTTTGAGGGGGACCGGAAGTGCAGATATAAGAGATATCGTAGATCCCCCTTCCATTCCGTGACTTATCATAAGTATAAAACCACTGATTGCATCGATATCCCTGGGGCCTCAGCCAAACTGTACCGGCCATCCATCCATCCGGTCCTTTTTTTAACCAGTTATCTAAATTAGTAGCATTTCCCGTTCCTACAGGAAAAACCTTCGAATCATTATACTGCTGAAAATATCGCCAGTACCCGCCGCCTGCCCTAGAGGGGATTACGTAGCTCCACGAATTGAGATACTCAGTAATGAGTTCCAGGTCCTGGTCGCTCTGAACTAGTTCCGGGTTGAATTTCAGTACCAATCGCGTCGGATTCGTCTGGATTATCATATCCCGGTAATACTTAACATATCCCACAAGTATGTCTGACGGCGTCCCGAACTCACCGGTTATCTCCATACTCTTGGCTGAATCAACAATCTTATTATTTGTAGGCTCTGTACATCCGTATGCGCCAGGATTAGTTGTTGGAGAGAGATGTTTCGGGTCATAAATATAAATATGCGCTCGATTGATCAGAGGTGGTTCAACACCATCATACTTAAACCTTTTTACACCCACTGCATTTGACGAATTGGGATCAAGCCGACTAAGGTTCCCGCTTCGGTCCATGATCTGGAACCTTGCCTCGTAAAAATGACCAGGGGACAATTTTCCCTGCCATCCTTGCAAATAAATATATGAGGTAGTCCCATTAAATGTATAAGTGATATTGTTCATTTTAATTGGACCGGCTGCATCTCCCCATCCATTTGCAGGAGCAGTACTATCAGCGGCAATCCCGCTCCCATAGTCATAGAGTTCATACACGGTAACAGTAGGACTGGATCCAAAGGCACTGCCATCATAATAATCAGTATCTCTATCACCGTTATCATCTTTTGCCAAAGCAACGATATTAAGCAACTGCGACGAAGCAACCCAGTATGCGTTTCCTATCCACCTGGTAAGTACCATTGGGGACAATACCGGCGGTGTTCGATCAACACAAATTGGTCGCTCAGAACCAAATGCAGAATATTGCGGAGTTGGTGCATCTGATGTAGTCCAGGCACGGGACTTGAATCGATAATGACCTTCATTAAACGTCTTTGTAAATACATATTTGTTATCAGCGTTCGGCTGAATATCCACATCGGATAGCTTTACCAGCGTTCCGGCTTCATTGACATTCCACAATTGCACCAAGGTATTGATCTGCGTACTGCCGGTTATAGTTAATTGAGTCTCTGTCGTATAGATCTCGCTGAGCTGAGAAGAACCATTAATGAACTCAATATTGGGGGATTGGGGTGGCATCGAATATGCAATCCCTTGGATAAGAAGCAGTATCAGAAATAATAGTATCGGTTTTATTTTGGTCATTATTGCCTAATCTTATTGTTATCATATTTAATAAGTTTATTTTTATGAGCTCAACTTATTTGAATAATTGCTAATATATCATTTCATCCAATATGCCTTATAATTCCGATTAACCAGTTCTTCAAAAATACTTTTAAGTTCTTCGAACGTTTTCCCTTTACCATTAACATATACTCTATACATCCCATTGTTCTTGCTAATTTCCACCGGGATATTATTTTTTTCTAATTCTCTAACTCTTTTTGCAGCACTTCGCTCATCCTTAAACGTTCCGATAGATATTCCCTTTATCGTTGTCTCGGAATTATCAGTTTCTTGATTATTATCGTTACCGCTATCATCATCAGAGCTAAGAGTAGCCCGAGTTTTCTTGAGATTTTGTATAATTTTCTCAATTTCTTCTTTCATGTTAGGGTTGATCTCTAATACCTTTTGCCAGGATTCAATAGCTTTCTCTTCTTGCAGAATCATGAAATAAGCTGAACCCTTTCGTAAATAAGCATCAATGTTATTCTGGTCTAACTGAATAACTTCGTCACAGTTTTTAATAACTTCATCATATTTACTGCCATAGAAGTTAACTAAAGATTCCTTCATTTTTTCGCCAACAATATCTGACCCGGCTAGTTTATTTTCATCCGTCGTATTCAATAGATAAGCAAGCAGGTCTTTTGCAATCGAATTATGCTCCGGTTGCAGGAACAAAACGTATTGAAGTTTATTAACAGCTTTAGTTTCATCTTCTACCAAATACTCTTTTACTGCATAAGTAATTAGTTCGCGAACTTTATCAGATGAATATTCTTGAGACTTCGCGTTTATATCTACAATATCGGTTACTTTCTTAAGTCGTCTGACCTTATTGCGAACTGCATTATTACCTGCATCAAGGGATAGTATATAATCTCCTGCTACACCTGCTTCGTGATACTTTGCATCAGCAATTTTCGATTCCATTTTAGAAATATTTGCACTGATCACATTCTCTCTCTCTACAATTCGCGAATCGCCAAAAGCATAATTAATCGAGAAAAAATACGAATTGGCAACTTCGCTCATGTGCAGAGCAAGATCGACTTTAACATCGCTATACCCAACCCCGATTCCGCCATAAAGATCGCCGCTATTAAATCCAGCTCTTAAAAAAAATCTTTCCAATAACTTGTACTCACCACCAATAGCCCATTCAATCGCCGAACTATTCTCTATCCTGTTCATATCAATCCCAATAAGTAATGAATCATCAAGTGTATAAGCAGACATTCCCAATTTAATAATTAAAGGATAGTTATCTTTACTAAGAGAACCTAAAGAATATGAAATAATATTTTTAACTGCGCCGGACATCCTAATATTTTGCAGCCTATAATATGTAGCAATGTCACACAATATTGCTGAATCTCCAATACTGTCTACGGTATTCGATAACGAAGTAAAAGAAGTTCCAAAAGAAAGCGAATCAGTTAATTGGCGTGAATAAGCTAGAAGCAAAGCACGATGTGCAACTTCAAACGAACCCAGAGGACTGCCATTGGAGTCTCTTTTATCGAATTCTCCGGAAGATAATTGTATAAATGCGCCTCCCCAGCTCTCGGTCCCAATCGTTGGATAAACAAACCCGAAATAAGTATACTGAGATAACCCGAGAAGAGAAGAATACATAGAACTAATAGATTTCCTATCAACAAGGTTCATGTTAGCAGGGTTCCAGTAACAAGTACTAGCATCATCAGCTATTGAGAGATACATCCTTCCCATTCCAATAGCCCGGGCATTGACTCCCCACAGCATCATCTGACCGGCTATCCCGCCACTTTGCGAGACAGCACAAACCTGTTGAACAGTTACCGTAACTATTAATATTAGATAGATCAATACGTTTCTTATTATTTTTTTGTTCATAATATCAGCGAATAACCCCAATCTTTCTGATTATTTGTATTTCTTTTGAATCAGCTTTTGCTCTGATTATTGCAATATAACCGCCTTTAGCAACGACATTCTCAAATATATTTTTTCCTGACCATTCAATAATATTATAGCCTTCCGTCCCTCCAGGTCCTCCGGGAGAGAAACTGAGATCTTTCACCAGGTTTCCAAACAGATCATATATTTTAATCACAACCTCAGCAGGGGCATTCAGGACATACGATATAAAAGTCTTTTCTTTGTCAGGATAAAATGGATTCGGATAATTAATCACATCAGATAATAGGGCTGAAGGCTTGTCAGGCCCATAAGTAATACCTGCGGATTCTTCTGAGTACCCACTCATATCACCGGCATTATTCTCTACTTTCACTCGAAAATAGTAAGTGTCAAAATTATATGATGGGACAACTATATAACTGGTCTGATTGCTGACATTAATAAGCTGCCATTCCGATGCAGATCCTTTTTTCATCTGCAGATAATATTTCGCAATCCCTGATTCAGAATCATTTGAACTACCCCAGCTAATAATTATGTTAGCAGTAGAAGAACTAAGCTGTGCAAATGGCCTTCCCGGTATCGATGGAGGAGAGAGATCGACCAGTATCTTATCAGAGATACTGAGCTCACTCCATAATCCTTCCGAGCTCATCACCTGAAATGCAATATAATATCCTTGTCCGGGGATTAACGTTATATTATCAACTACAATATTTGAAGTAACCGCATTATCGGTAACGGTATTCGCATGAACAGAATGTAGAGTCGAAAGATCTATTATTTTCCAGTCGACAATATCTGCTATTCCTGGCATCGTTCCGATAGCATACTTAACATTTTTTACTCCATTAAGAGCAAAGCTTTCAAATGAAAAACTTAATTGGTTTGTTTTGTTGATAAACGGGGAAAAATTAATTGTAGGTCGTTTAGGCTGTCTTTCATCTAATGTATTTGCTGTAATAAGTATACAATTTGCAGTAGTAAATATCATTGCTTCTTCATTAAGCATTACATCGAGAGTCGGGCTCAACTGAACAGAAAAAAGGGTATTAGTCGTTGTATTGTTTTCATCGAGCTTAATTAAAACATAGTATAGTGATTCTTTATCACTCGTTATTTCAGTATTTCCGGTAGCAACCAAATAGTTCTCATAGGAAGCAAAGGAACTATTGTAGAGTTCATCAGTATCATCGAAACCATCAACAATGCCAGTTTCTTTATAGATGTTCAATTTAGAAATACTGATCGGATTAATTTCACCATTTAGATTTAAAATAAGTCCTTTCAGAGAAGACGTATTATGAAATGTTTGTAAATATAAACGACACAATTCAAATTCGTTAATAACACTGATACTCTGATTTACTGAAGTTGCAAAACTGAACTGAGTTGTCGTCTGGTAACGGACAATGTTGATAAGATGAGGCTCCCAATTAAAAGTCTCATTAGCAATAGTATCCGGAGGAAGAACATTAAATGTCTTAAAGAGGTCTGAGTTCTGTACTTCAATACCCAAAGTCTGTCCCTTAGGCGCGTTTGGATCAATATCAACCACAACAAAGTAATTAACAGTACTAGAATGGAGCAATTGCAATTCAATCGGTATAACAGCCCATCCGCTACCGTTAAAGGTATTGATCAATTGTGTTGATACTTTTGTATTTGTTGACGGGTTAAAAATGCAATCACTATTATCATCACGATATATCTGAACGTTCTTAATATATTGGCTATCTAAAGTGCCGGTTTTCTTGAATACTATTTCCTGCGCAATAGAAGCGTACCTAATAGATGTTTTTAGCCCAAAGGTCTCTATTACGTAATTTGAAGCCTCTTGCGCAACATTCCGGGTTACCGCAACAGGATATTGGAACATATACAGCTTATCATTCGTATTTACAAGGGAATATGGTCCGCAAGCAGATGGGAATTCACCGGTAACATTATCCGAAGGCTCATCAGGAGTAATACTTGAAGGAGCGGACAATGATAAAGAAAAAGTCTCATTTGATCTGTCAACTTCAGCAATATCAACAACAATCAAATAGTTAATTGATGTCGTCCTGATACGCTCCTTAACTGCAAATGGCAAATTGATAATAGTGCTGCTACCCTGGACCGATGTATTAACGGATGCTATTAGTTTATCAGAAATGATAGAATTTGATGAAATAACCAATTGTCCGCTATTACCTGAACCATCATCCCGATAAAGCTTAATGCATTCGATATTACTCAAATCCAAACTTCCGCCCTTAGAAAACTGTATTGTGCTGATATCGACAAAATTACGGTCCGTCGCCATTTCCACCGACGCCAAGGTTACATTCCTGCTTCCAGGAATAAACTCAGCGTTTTGAAGTCCGTGCATTACTACAAGCAACGTATCCATGGAAGCCTCTACAGTCAGTATCTTAGATAGTATAGGCGCTTGTATAATATTACCGCTAATATTCACAACCTCCTCATCTGCGGACATTCCAGACAGGCTGTCAGGACCGGCAATCGAAAATCCTAATGAAGATCCGGGGATTAGGTCGTCTGCTAAATCGCAGATAACCAGATAATTTTGGGTCGTACTGTTTAGAATTTGTTTATAGGCACCAAAATTCATCAGAACAGATCCTTCATTAATTGTATATATCTGACCAACCGTAATCTTCATATCGACAACATCTCCGGTCAGATCCAGTCGTTTATTATTATTTATATCCTTATAAACATTGATCTGTTTAATTTTTCTTTCATCAAGTGTTCCTAGTTTGTCTAATTTGATCGACTCCCAATTTATCTGTTTTCCATTAGTCGACAACGAGAGGACTGCACCTATTGCTTTTTCCTCAGCCTGATATAAATTTTTGCTCACAACATCACTGAAAAATACTGTTACATAATTCCTTGGAATACTTATTGTAGAATAGTCCGTCTCGAATACTGCGTTATCAACACGCACTATAGTGCCATTGTCTACTCCATAGGAATCAGCTGATTCAACTCTTAATTGAAATTTATTCCCAATATTAGCTGAAGGATGTACATCTACAGCCAAGAAATACCAGTTGGAGGTACCGGTCATTACTTCTGCATTATCAAAAGTAAGCTCAAATATTTTTCCATTTTTATAGGTATTTACAGTAACTTCGCTATCCCCCAGGTCGCATACACCAATACTACCAGTATTAGGATTATCACGAATAATATGAATTGAAGTTATTTCGCTATCTTTCAATGTTCCGTTAACTCTAACAATAAGCGAATTCCAGTTTAAGGTAATGGATTCATGATTAGAGCTTAACAAAAGCTTCTCCATAATATTAAAGGTTGTCCCTGTCCCTGCCTCATGAGGAGCTAAACTACCTACATCGTTCACGTATAATTGCTTTGGAAGCTCATTAATTGAATGAAACCCATTGTAAAAAGCACCGGAAAAACTGACAATATCAGGTGAAGAAACCTTAAAATCGCTTGTGCTTATAGTAAACCCTAGATTACCTGTTATTCCAATTGGGGCAAGATCTTTCTCAAGGTCAACTACAAAATAGTAAACTACAGGCTGAGTACCAATAACTTCTGCAGCAGAAAAGGTAATCGTAGCTTCCTGTTTCTCAATAGAGCTTACTTGAAACCGGACCTCTCCAACAAAATAATCTTTCCCTGAATCAAAAGCGTTGTTGCCAGAATTCTCTTTATATACAGCAAAACGCTTCAGGTCAAGAAATTCGCCTGGGACATCGTTACCGGCATTTAGCTGAAAGTGAATAGCTTGAAAATACGTTTCATGCTGATTCGCAGATAGCGTTAATTTAGAAATAGGAACAAAACGATCTCCACGATAAAATACATAATCCTCGTTTAAGGTATAATCATTTATGCTTACAGTCAACATATCAGTAGCTTCTATAATATTTATCGTTGCTGCTGAAAAATTTCCCATTTCAATTTTATCCTGATCATCCGTCCGAGAAAGATACAGATTATCTTTTGAACTAATGATTTTAACGTAGTGATTAGCACTCGCATGTCTAGCAACATCGAACAGAACAAAATAATTCCTGGTCAAGACATCAGTCACAATCATTCCATGTTCTGTTCCCTGAATCATTTCATCGGGGAATACAAATTCTACCGAATTATCATTTATAGTTGAGGTAGCTATGCGCTCATCCTGAACATCGTAGGTGCTATTCAAATTCGTATCTTCATAAAGATAAAAGGCAGAAAAATCATTAGAATTATAATTACCGGTAACTTCCAACTCCAGTTTTTCAAGAACAACTGAGTTGGATGATGCCCTTAAGGAAATTGCAGTTAATTTGTTAAGCTTTGAGTCACTCGTTACAATATATTCCTGAGTAAGATAATTATTGAAGATAACGTTCAAAGTATCCGATGAAGCTTCGATAGCTAAATTATCTGATTGAATTAAGATAGCATTGCTTGTAACCTGATCAGAGAAAAGAGAATCGTTAGCCAGTATAAACGAATTATTGGTAATCGTAAAAATTGATTGATGATTAATCTCCGCGATATTATCGATAACCGCAACTACATGTATATAGGTTGGATTAGAAGTGATTGTTATCAGCCCATTCTCGACATTAGTGAAATCTACTTGAACTGGAGCAGCAATATCTGTAATACTTGCGATACCAAGCAACTGCTCAGCAATTCCTCCAGTCGGGGTCTTTGCTAAAATTTTCGAGTCACCGATCACATCCTTATAAACTTCTATAGCTTTTATATCTGACGGAAAGATAGTTCCGTCAAGTTTAATTAACAACGAAGCTAAACTAGTTTCATACTGGTTGTTGACTCTGACCCCTGCATAGAGCACATGAACTTTTTCTCCCTGTTTCACCGTTCCGGTAATCTTGTTGCCTGATTCAAAAACCTCAAGGATACTTGGTGGATCTATTATTTTACCATTCATTGTCGGAGTTATTACAGTAGAAGGGAGCATAGACGTTTTTGCAGCTCGGTCCAGTTCAAAGTTAGCACTTGTTATTTTTAGGCTCAGGTACCTTCTTGGAGTAGCATTCGAAGATACTGCTGCAACAATCCAGTAGATGCTGTCTGTTTTCGAAATCATTACTGGTACAGATAAAGGAATATTCCACTCTAATCCGCTGGTTGGGTTAAATGTAGCAATTATCTGTGTATCCTCAAGTTCCGAATAATTATCTGGGTTATTCCCATCTTTAACAATTTTGATGGCAAAAATATCATTAACATTTGTATATTCGGAATTAGCATATTCAGCGCCATCAGTTTGCATACTTATTGTAACAGAGTGCAAATTACAGTAACTTACGTCCGTCTTTAATTTCAATTTAAAAAATTCGGAATGTGCTCCTTGCGCGACATCACGTTCATTCGGCAATACAAGGTTTGAACCTGACTCATATTGATTTACTTTGATGCTTACCGTCGAAGAATCTATAATCGCCAGCGTTGACTGCCATTCATTAACCTGTACCACTGCACCGGGAGCAAGAACCTCGACACCCGAAATATTAATGCTGACAGTATTATTCGGCGTTGCATTTTCTTCGAATGAAATTACCGCAAAATAGTTTACTGTTGAGCCATAAGGAATTTGCCTATATACAGAATCAACATTGATTATATCTACATACGGCACACCAGCTAACACATTTTTTTCGGATATTAAGGTATCACTTGCCGTCTCAAAAAAACCGAATAAATTATTCTGGTTCTTTTCATCTTTATATATTTTAATTGATTTAATATCATCACCAGTTGCTGTCCCTTTTATGTTCACCCGAAAACTTTCCCAGGCAAACGCTTTTGGCTTTGCTCCCATTTCTATTCGAAGCATTACATTATTTGAAGAATTGAGAGAAAACACTGAAGGGTAATTCAAAGAGAGGAAATCTGTTGTCTTAACCGAAACAATTATTTCTGCTACATCTATACCTACTCCGCTTAAAGGATTAACTACCGGATAATTGGCAGAAACTTTGTCCCGAATATCACGTAACCCAACCCCGACTACCTCTACTCCTTGCGTAACTCCTGGAGTTGCATCACCTTTGATATCAAAAAGAATAAAATAACCATTATTGGTAGTTGTAATATGCTCAGGGACATTAAGACTTACGGTAACCATGCCATTATTATCAAATGCATAAGAATTTGACAGCAACACATCTATATCAGGAGAACAGATATTGTCATCATTGCTATCTCTGAAGATTTTAGCTGAGCTAATATTCCTTGTTGGAAATGCATCCCCTGTACTATGGATATTTAGTGTAGTCCAGTGCGATTCCCCTGTATCCATTGCCATAATTAATCGCATGACTGCAACATTATTAGAACCTTGAGGAGATCTGGAGTTAATGCTGGAGGCAATAATATTTAATGTTGATGGTTTAGGGTCAATCGTAGCGACTTGTGACCCTAGAAGACCAAAATTACCACTGAAATATGCCTGAGGATCAAGAATGAAACTATTCTGAGAAATACTACTGCCAATATTAGTATAATCTCGGGAGTTATCATCGATAACAAACTTTATAGAATAATTAGTCCAGGTTTCATCGAGCACTTGAACCGAATTAAAATTCACAGTTACAGAGCTATTAACAGGACATGGAGCTGAGCCTATCAATTGATTGTTTTTATAAACATTAGCCGTCGCTACATTAATCTCTGACTCATTGCCTGTAATACTTATACGAAGGCCATAAAAGAATGAGTTGTAAATCGATGTGTTTTTTATTTTAAAAGACTGAAACAGGTATTCATTATTTTTTTCAATATTCGTAGATGGCACAGCATACGGATAAATAATAGGAGCTACAGAAACTATTGAATCATGTTTTACAATAGTTAAAATATTTGAGGTTACTCTTATTCTCCCGTCAAATTTGTCCTCATCTGCCGGACGCAGCATAATACCGCCGGGAATACTTTCTGTATCGAGTGACACATTAAATGTCGAATTTACACTCGCATTGGGATTGATTTTCGCTTTGACATTAAACGTAACCAAAGAATCTTTAATTACCATAAACTCACTCAACGAAATAGTACAAAGCCCTGAGTTATTCATGTACTGGTTATCGAGAACACTTGCGATGGCAATATTTTCTGTCACACCATTACTTTTCACATAACTTAATGTTAAATAATCAATATCACTGGTAGGATGAGTACCAAAAACTTCAAAGTTCATTGTATTAACAACAAAAGCTCCTGAGCCGGTGTTAAGAGTAAAATTAAACAGATCAAGCTCTCTGTCCTGAGTAACATTGATAGGCGCTATTAACTGAATCGCCGTGTTGGCAGGCATAAAACACTCATCTGTAGGATTAGGAGTTACAAGATTCTGTGCTGTAATATTTCCTAATGGTAATGGAGATACCTGATCCCAAGCTCCTTCTCCCTGCACCCATGACCACCCGTCATCAGGAATACTAAATTTTAGCAGTCTTCCCGGGTATGCGGCTGGAGACAACTTTACGACAACATACCAAGTATTAGTTGCACTCTCAACTATCATGTCCGGAACTGAAATAGAATACCGTTTATCATTTGCCGGAAAAGGAAATGTAGCAGCTCCGACCTTTAAATCTTTGTCTTTATTCCAATCAAGAGTATTTATCTCTTTCCAGATCGATATCTCTTCAATATCCTTCGAGGTCACATATCCGATATCGGAAGGAATATCTATAGAGATTGTTGCCACCTTTGCGTAGCTTGGCAAAGCGTTCATTTCTAATTTCATAACCGGAATTTCAGCATCTTGAGTAGCCGCGCTTTGGAGAGTGTCGGTAAAAACTAGTTGAACCTTTGAGAGAACAGCTGTAATCGCAAAGGTCCTGGAATTTAAAGGCATATTCGATACATTAACCGAAGCAGCTAATCCGGAAGGTGTAGCGACGACAGTAAAATAACTGGAATCATTACAGGAGATGTTAATAGTAGAATTTCTTTTAGAATCCGGACAGTCAATAACTATAAAATATGTTGCAATCTGTTCATCAACAGTTACTATACAGGACGTAAGATCAAGAATCACCACGCCTTCGGAAACATCCGCAGATGCAATTAACGTCTCATCCGGTGAGACTCCTGCCTCCGGGTTGATAACATAGTTATAATCATACACTCCGTTACCTTTATCTTTATATAGATACACTTTATCAACATCCCGATTAATCGAGGTACCGCTAAATTCCAGCTTCAAGGTTGACATATTAGAAGTATTCAAATCATTACTCAAAAGTATTTTTCCAACATTGCTGAATGATTCTCCCTCATGAATATGGTTCAACCAGCCAGCGGGACCAGGAAATCCAACATAGCCTGGTTTACTGTCAGGAGACAGCAACTGGACCTGCAAAACAGGGATATACCTGGATATCTGAGAATCTGCTCTACTGGTAAATTCCAGAAAGCTTGTTATTGCCGGAGCTTTAAAATAAAAACCCGTTGGTTCTATTTTGTATTGAATACTCTCGCTGACTGTAGCTCTGGGCTTGATATCGAAGGCAAGAAGATAATTTCTGGTTGCAGTAGAATTGATATTAATTGTTGGAATAACTATTTCGTTATATGGACCAACATTTGTCTTCGTAGCAAGAACATTCATGTCTTTGTCTAGCACATTTATTGTGCCAATATGATCATAACCTGATAATATCCATAAATTTAATTTTGTCCAGTAACCATCAGAAGCATCGGTACGAATATTGAACGAAGCAACAACCGATTTGGTATTCTGAGTAACCAAAGCAGGAGTAGTGTCGACAACCTGAATTGATACCAATGGAGCTTGATAATTAAACAGTGCGCTTGTCAACAAACTATTAACAGTTACTTGATTAGCTGTAACAACAGCCATATATCGCAAATACCTCCCCAGCTTACTAATACCAGCTATTTGGGTACCGGATATAAAAGGAGAAAACCCTGCCCACAATCCATCATCTCCTGCGATATCATAAGATAGCGAGAGATTATTTCCTTGTGAAGCCCAGTTTAGCGCATTCACAGAGACGACAGAACCAATATCGATAACGCGTGAAACAAACGATCCTTCAGAATTATAGACAATAGAGCTATCAAATTTAGCTCTATAAACACTTGAGACCACAGTTGAATTCAGCATTCCACCGATAACATACAAATAACTGCCAAGCACAGCAGTATCATATTCAAATATTCTTCCCGGCATTTTATTTGAGGCGGTCTTCCACGATCCAAGAACTGCCCCATCAAGCGATAAATATACAATACCATCCCGCCCGGCACCACCATCATTACCACCAAAAACATATAAGGTATTATTATATACCTCGCACGAAAAATCCTTCACAGGATATGGCAGATATTTACTTGTATTATCGACTTGCCATTCCCCGCTTAATTTACCCTGTGCATCGAATTGAATATAACGAACTTTATTTGAAATTCCATCTCCGGTTTGTCCGCCGAGAACAAGTATATAATCTCCAAGAACCGCGGTAGAATGACGAGAAACTGCATCGAGACTCTTGGTAACAGTCCAGCTATTTATAGATCCGGTCGAAGTTATTGTACCCACCAACACCTGAGAAATACATGACTGAGTACTGGTACTTCCACCAATCACATACAATGTATCTTTGATACAGACCGCAGAATGATTCGCTAATGGATTAGGGAATTGAGCCATTTCATTCCAGGTATTAACTAGTTCTCCGGTCGAAGCATTTATAGTAATGACGTAATTTCTTGAAGTACGTCCCGCGTCATTGATTCCACCTAGAACATACATTCGGCTCCCAATAATAGTTGCAGAAAAACTATCCATAGGTATTGGGAGTGTTCCAATTTCCTTCCAGGGCATAATAGACCCATCGGAAATATTCTTTGTAGTCATCAATATCTTGTTCTTGTATGTATCACCATATCCGCCAAGCGTATAGAGATAGTTCCCGGTTGAAACAACGGATTGGTCACGTAAAGGGTCCGGCATATTATAAAGACCATTTGAAGTAAAGGTATCTAGAATATAATTTCCTTCTATGTTTCCATAATATATATCCAGTTTCCCATTATTAGAGATGAAACTATAAATAAATGAAGAATTATCGCTCTCATAAGGTATGGACGCGAAATTACTTCCGCTTAAAGGAAAATTAGACGCTGTAGTCCAGGCATTTATATCTCCATTTGAATCGATGGATGCCACATACACAGAATTCTTATCTGTGCTATTTTTTCCACAAACAACATAGATATTACCTTTATTTATCACTAAAGAAGCTTTCTCACGGGCCAGAGGTAAAGTCGCCATAGCGGTAAGAACATTTGTCTCCATATTGTACTTGAGAACTTGATTGCTCACACCACCACCGTCAATTCCACCAACTATGTACATATAGCGACCACTCACACCAATACCTATAGATGCATTACCGAGGCGATTGTCAGTCTTTACCGTTTGCCAGCTTTGTATCGAACCGGTAACATTTACTGTAGTTGCATAAATATTTGAATTAAACCCACTATTAGTTGATCCACCTACAACAAATATCTTTCCTTTATAAAAAACTGCTCCATGGTCCTGCAATGCAACAGGAAGTTTATTTGTAGATGATTGAAAGGAATTTATATCACCATTTGCGTCAATTTTAGCATAATTCACTATATCGCTTATTGCACTGCCGTTGTAACCGCCAATAGTGTAAACATAGCTATTGTAATTAACCACCGCAAAATTTTCTAAGGGTTCATTTAGCTGCTGAGTTTCTTGATATCCGGTAAGGGTACCATCAGTGTCTATTCCCCAAAAATAGATTTTATTCGTTACGGTTCCATTATTGCCGCCTGCCACATACATCCTTTTATTATGAAAAAAAGCTCTATGCCCAGTTAAAGGCTGGGGTATCTTAATAATATCCGATGATTCCTGTACCCATGACGGATCAATATTTCCTCGTGCGAACAAACCTATCTCGCCGTCAACAGTATTGTATGGGCGGGTATTGTAAAAAATACCTTGTTCAAACTCATTCTGCTTATTATCACCAATATTTCGTTCTAGCGCACAGAGTGACGAACTTACCAGTAATAGCAAGAAGAATACCTGGAATAGCGTTTTTTTATATCGAGTTAAGTTCATTTTCATAGTTATTTAAATACACCTCTAAATACAAGCTATTTATTAAATACAATATTATTACCGGAAAATTTCCCATAGAATACAGTAGCAGCAGTACCAGAGATAAATTTCATGGTAATCCCTGTATCATCGCCATCAGCATAAAAGTTGGATATATCATTAATAGTGTTAACCTCTTCGGGGAGAAGCCCTGCCCTCCGCCACTCCAACGTGTCAAGTCCGTCCTTGACATAAACACTCCAAATAGTCTTATTAATGAAGTTATTTGCAATGGTCCCGCCAATCACAAAAAGAAAATTATCATGTTGAAGAACTTTATAATTCCTTATACCATCAGGGATCTTGAGATGATGGACTGCCCAGAGCCATTTAGAATTCCTGTTCATTACCATAACAAATCCCTGAACAGCAGTACTATAGAAATAGTCTCCTTCAGGGTTCGAAACCAGGATGCAAGAAGCTGGCAACTCTTTAAGCGTATAATTAAGACCGCTATATTCCCCTCCGTAATTCAATTCGGTGGTTCCTTGATCACCCGCCACAGGATATACAACATCCTGAGCATAAGCACAGGTGTTTCTTGCCATGAAAACAGTAATTATGACGAGAAGAAACAATAATTTCTGCATTTTCCCCACTCTATTTTTAGAATAATTCAAATTAAATTATTATCTGCAATTTAATCTATCGTAAAATATAAGATATTTCTTGTGCCGAATTATTCAGTACTTTCGCTCACTTAATTCTGATCAGCCCTTTTGCCTCAAAGGTAGCAGAATAATCGATTATATATTTTTGAGCTTGCTCAATTTCGTGCTTGCCTATGGAATCTCCCCGCAACTCGATAAATTCATTGATCATCATTCCCATACCTTCAGATACGGAAGCAAGAACCTTTTTCTTTTTATCATCCGGCATATTCACCATTGCCGGGGCTAAAATATTAGCGTCTATACCTGAAAAAACCATATTAAAATCTTTAGCTTCCATATCAAACAGATCATCGAATAGAATAACCAAATGAGAAATCTTTTGAGAACACTCAGAATAACTCTTACTAATCGAGCTTGTAATAGCTATTTTTTCATCGTTATCTAGTCTCTCAAATACTTTTTTTGTAAATTCCTCTCCACCCAACACACATTTAATATTTTCGGAAAATAATTCGACGACACGTTTCACTTCTTCCGCTTCAAACTGCTGGTAATTTACCAGTCCAACCATAATCTCGGCCTGCATTTCCATTGGATAATGTTCAAGAACATCCACAGCAAGCTCTCCAGGCAAACAGCCTATAACAATTGTCAATAACTCAAGATCTCTTCCCGGATTTTTTGCAAGTTCTTTATCAAGTAAAAAAACAAACTTTTGAATATTTTTTTTTGTAATAAAATAAAAATAATTTTCATTCATAATCAGGTTACGTCAGCTTTTAAAAAATCAATCTTTTCTATCTTAATTAAACCTTCACTTTCAAGTTTCTTAGAAAAATTAATAACTTTATTCTGGGCTTCTTCAATCTCCATATAAGAAATATTATTCCCTTTGAGTTCAACCCATTGCTCAATCATTGCTGCCGTACTCTTTGCGGTATTCCTGATAATACCGTCTTGCTGTGCTTTAGGTAACCGGCAAATAGCAGTTGCAATAGTGTTGGAATCAAGTTCACTGAATATTTTCTTTATAGACATTTCATCAAGTGCAATTATGTCTTCAAACAGTACAATATAATCACGGATATCATCAAGAACTGACGGGTATTTCTGGGCGATTGTCTTCGTAATAATCTTCTTATTCTCTGTAGACAAGCTATCAATAAGGCTTCTAATAGTATATTTTCCTCCAAGCAGAGTACTGATCTTGCTTGCGATTTCCTTTTCCAGATTGGTGATTGCTTCTTCATCATATTGTTCAAGACTAACCAGTATTGATACGATTTCTGCCTGTATCTTAGGTGGATATTCAACTAGAATCTTTGCTGATATATCCGGGGACAAACAGGCAAGTGTCATAGCAATCGTTTGTGGAGTTGCTTCGTTTAAAGCAATTTTTATTTGCAAAAGATGTTTAAGCTTATGAACATTGTTTTTATTAATAAACGCAAAAAACTTCTTTTCTTTCATATGATTCTCTTCGCTCTCATCTTGAACGGAAGCCTCAACAGAATGAGCAGGAGCATATGTTTCTCCAGATGTTGTCGAACCAAATCCAGATCCCACTGCTGAGTTGCTAAAGCTTCCAGCCGTCATAGACGAAGTTTCGGATCCATGCTTTCCATTTTTTAACACAGCCATAATGAGTATTACAAAAAGACCGATAAAGAGCAACAAAACTCCAACTGAGATTGCGCCAATAATAACTAAATTGTTTTTTCCAGGCAGCCCTGAATTACTATTAACCTGAGAATTTACTTCACTAACAATCGGAGATGTTTCTTTTGAATCCGGAGACTTATTCGAAATGTCTCTAGCTACTTCCCTGGCTACATCTATTAAAAAAGATTTAGCCTCATTACTATCCTTAAACTTACCAAATGCAGTATCAATTCCCGATTTTTCATTAAATTTCTCTTTATATATTAATATGGAGCGGCTTCTAGATTTTGTCCGCAGATAATTCTCTACAAATTTTCTAACGTTGCCCATCTGACTTCCGGAAATTTCTGAGTTAAACAGAATGTTCACATTTATCTTCTTTATTTCAGAAATTGTTGATTCTTCCTGATAGTCAAACGGGAGCGAAGAAGAAGCTGCTTCATTGATGTTTTTCAGAGCAGGAACTCCCGGCATTAAATATTGTCCTTTTACTTTTGCTTCGTTTTTTTTCACTTCTACATCGGATTGATTCGTATAACTTATTTTTTTAAGACTGGGTGCCAGGTCCACATTTACGGCGATGACCGCTTGCCCGTTACCGGCAATAGCATCTACCATTTTCTGTAATGTTACTTCAAGATTATTTTCGTACTCGCCCTTCCCTGCAATTGAGGAACTATCAAGAGCATAACTCTGAATCGGAATTATAAATAAACCTATCATTATCAAAATTATTTTTATATTATTCATATTTATTCTATATATCCTTTATAAATAGTGTTTTACCTTAGCAAAAAAACTCAAAACATCCAAACCAAACCACGACTACTATTTTTTGAAATAGTCATGCCACTGTTTAACAATTAACCCTTCGAACTAATCATAACGTTATATTTAATTATACCTTTTATTTTCCAAATAACAAATATAGTTGTAATTGCAGGGAAACAAACAAGGACTTACCGATAATAAAAAGAATTTCCTGATTACATTTTTGGTGATAATTACTGGGATATTTTCAATAAAAAAAATTGGGTAAGCTAGGTTTGTCTAAAATTTGTCCAAAATATTTTTTTTGATTACAATGAAAAAACTACTGGACACACATATGGTATTTACAAAAAACTAGTTATACTACTTAAGAATAAGCTCTATTTATCTAGAATTACTTTATCAATTACCTCTTTTAAGTCCTCCGAATGAAATGGTTTGTGGATAAATTTAATAGCGCCGAGCTTTATAGCTTCTATAATCTTATCCTTCGACTCCACGGTACTAAGCACAACAACAGGTATTTTTATACCTCGGGCATTAAGTTCTTTCAAAAACGCTATCCCATCCATTTGCGGCATATTGATATCCGAAAAAATTAGATCCACTTTTTGTTTACTCAATAGTTCCAAAGCTTCTTTTCCGTTTCCAGCTTCATAAATTTGTTCAGGAACCATATCAGCCGTATTGTATAGCGCGACTCTCAATATTGTTCTAATAACTGCCATATCATCAATTATAAGTATTTTAAATTTATGGTCCATTATCAAAATTCCCCACGTCAAATGTAATATTGTATACTTTAATTATACATACATTATTCATTTTAAAGAAATTTTTTGTTAAATTCTCCCATATGTTCGATGCAACATATACCAAACCAAGCCACTAAACAACGGTTCAAGGTATACATACCCAGGTTCGTGAGCGAGTTCCTCTCACCGGAGTCCTTAGGGAACCTCCTAAGCACCTTTTTGGTACTTTTTTGTGGCACAGCAAAAAAGCATATTCTATATTTCTTGTTACCTAAAACAAAAACCAACAAACTATTTTACTTTGTATTTTTTTGTTGTTATCATAATAAAATATCTATTAATATATATATAAACACACTAGGCTTAGCGAAAAATGAATTACATAAAAATGCTTATATTATTAATGGCTTTTTCAGGAATCTTTCTCGTTCCGGCAATGGGAATCGAGCTTGAAGATATAACGATGGAAGGACTCGATGTTAACTCTGCGGTAACAGTGGGAATATCTCTTAGCGAATTCAAGTTTAATGTGCTCGATATTCTCGCATCCGGCACCTTGAACGCAACAACATTCAACAACTTAGTCCTCGATAATACAACTCTAATGACAGACGCTATTATAATACCGGCATTGCTTGGTGCGCTGCTTAATTATCCGAACCCCTTCATCGCAGGCAAAGGGACAACCATTGGCTATAGACTCTCAAAAGATATGGATATCCAGATCAGAGTATATAACATGTACGGATATGAAGTTGCACGGAACAATTATCAAGCAGGCAACCTTGGCGGTAACGGAGGTTACAATAAAGTTCTTTTCCGTGCTGATCAACTTCCGGTGGGCGTCTATATCTACATACTAATTTATGACAATCGAGTATTAGGAAAATCAAAAATGGCAATAATCAAATGATTAAATATTTAATTATCATACTTATTACATTTGCACAGGCAACACTTAATGCTGAGTATCTTGATCCCGGAGCACTTGGCACAAGCGCGTCCACAATAGGAAATGCAAACATTCAAGGTTTCGCAAAAACTGCAACTACTATCTTTGAAAATCCCGCCGGACTCTATCGCATTAAGAGTTTTTCAATCGAAGCTTTTAACACAAAACTCATGAAAGAAGTCACGCACACTAATATAGCAATAGCGTTCAACTCAATCATTGGAAACGTCGGATTGGGATATATAGACAGCCGGATATCTAATATTTTCAATACCGACCTAGATGTCTTCGACGAAATATACACAAAAAGCACATTCGGCTATAACAGCTCGATACTCTATTTCTCTCACGAAGTAGAACAAAAAGGATTCGTCTATGGATACTCCCTTAAATATTACATGATGAACATGGGTAGTTATTCGGGACACGCGTTAAACGCCGATTTTGGTATTTTATTTAATAGCTTCCGGGATATGGAAATATCATTATGCGCAAAAAACGTGCTCCCGGGCTCACCTTATAGATACTCTTCCGATGATTACGAGGTCATTCCGATGCAACTGATAGCGGGCATCAAAAAGCATATTTTTGATATTGATATTTTATCACAAGTACAGGCAAAGAATACCAGTAACGCCAATCTGACGAAACACTTCGCCCTTAATTATACACCGGGCATCATGCCCTTTTTCTCTATTTTCGGAGGCTGGAAAGAATACTTTATTCTGAGCAATAAGCACACAGGAATAACCTGGGGAGTTAAGCTCAACATATCGGCACTCGAATTAAGTTATGCTTCGGAAGCGACAGAATATTATGAAGAAAAAAACAATAATTATTTTTCTTTGGCAATAAACTTTTAAAAGAGGGGTGAATGGTTATGAAATATAAAAATATGTTAGCACTTATGTGTACATTGGTCTGTCTGCTATTCTTTATAAATATGAGTGCCGATGCAATACCTTCAGCACTTAATTTCACCGCACGAATGAAAGATGCAAACGGCAATGTGCTCAATGGCCGGCACAAAGTCATCGTAAGGCTATACGGCGGGATAATTAACGCAAATGATGCTCCGATCTGGCAAGAAGTCCATAACAATATCAATTTTGAAGCCGGAAAATTCACGATTTCGATAGGATCAGTCGCCCCCTTCTCCAACTCCGTCCTTTCAAACGATCAACTTTATATTGGAATGTCTATCGATGACAATGCTGACGAAGTAAAAGTACCGCTTGCCGCACAGTCATTCGCACTCAAATCAAAATACACAGAGCTTGCTGATGATGTCAGCTGGAATAATATAGTGAACGGTTCAATCCCCGGTTCCAAAATTGCAACGATCAATGCGGGTCAGGTTATCGGATTATCAGCCGGTAGCGTTGCCACAGCTACAACAGCTAACTATGCGGTGGATTCTGGCACAGCAAATATCGCATTAAGCATTATAAATGGAGTTATCACGACAGCTAAACTAGCTGACGGAGCAGTCACCGATGTAAAAATCACATCGCTTAGCGGACAAAAAATTACCGGGATCGTTAATCGTGCCACTTATGCTGACACAGTCCTTAACACCGTTTCGACCGCAAGCATTGCACTCATTGCAAACACAGTTGTTCCGGGGAGTATCGATGCAACGGCACTAGCAAGCAATGCAGTCACAACGACAAAGATACTGAACAGTGCCGTAACTGATGCTAAGATTGCTTCGGGTATTGACGGCGCAAAAATCGTCAACGCAGTCTCGACAGCATACTATGCAGCAACTGCCAATTATGCACATGGAGCAAATACCGCAAATATTTCCTCAAATTCTCAATTACTTGGAGGAAAAACCGAATCAACTTTAGCTGTCGCAACCGCAAACTATGCAGTTATGGCGGGAATCGCGACAACCGTAATTAATACAGTAAGCACAGCCAATGTTGCCATCACCGCAAATGCCGTAGCTGCCGGGAGTATTGATACAACCGCTCTGGCAATTAATGCAGTTACTACAACAAAAATAGAAAACAGTTCAATAACAGATGCCAAAATCGCAGCTGGTATCGATGGAACCAAGATTATTAATGCTGTTTCAACTGCTAACTATGCGGCGACCGCGAGCATAGCGATCACTGCAAATGCAGTTGCTGCCGGGAGTATAGACGCAACGTCTCTTGCCTCCAACGCAGTAACGACAATAAAAATAGCAAACGCAGCCATTACCAATACAAAATTAGCAGCTAATAGTGTCGATACTGCTCAATTAGTTAATATCTCAGTAACTGATGCTAAGATAGCCACAGGCCTGGACGGAGCCAAGATCGTCAATGCCGTTTCAACTGCTAACTATGCGTCAACAGCAAATTATGCCACCTTGGCTGATACGGCAACAACCGTACTTAATACAGTAAGCACAGCCAATATTGCTATCATCGCAAATGCCGTAGCTGCCGGGAGTATTAACGCACCAGCACTTGCATCTGATGCCGTTATAACAGCTAAGATATTAAACGGCGCTGTTACAAATACTAAATTAGCCGCTGATAGCGTTGACACGACCCAATTAGTTAATGTATCCGTAACAAACGCGAAGATTGCTGCCGGCCTAGACGGCGCAAAAATCATTAACGCGGTTTCTACAGCTAACTATGCAGCAACCGCTAGTTACAGCATAACAGCTAACACCGCAAACATTGCGATTACAGCAAATGCCGTCACCGCTGGAAACATCGATGCAACAGCCCTCGCGCCCAATGCTGTTACCACGATAAAAATACTCAACAACGCAGTAACCGATGCTAAGATAGCCTCCGGTATCGATGGAGCAAAAATTATCAATGCTGTTTCAACTGCTAACTATGCAGCAACAGCAAATTATGCGACCTCGGCTGATACGGCAACAACCGTACTAAATACAGTAAGCACAGCTAGCATAGCCCTTACTGCAAATGCTGTCACAGCCGGAAGTATCGATGCCGTAGCACTCGCCGATGATGCAATTACAACTGCAAAAATAATTAACGACGCAGTTACCGATGCAAAAATAGCCACAGGAATTGATGGGACCAAGATCGTCAATGCTGTGAGCACTGCTAACTATGCAACAACAGCGAATTACAGCGAAACAACTAACACCGCTAACATTGCTGTTACAGCAAATGCCGTTGCTGCCGGAAATATAGACTCCACAGCCCTGGCATCCGATGCAGTCACTACTATCAAAATACTCAACAACGCAGTCACTGATGCTAAGATTGCAACCGGAATTGACGGTGCTAAGATAATTAATGCAGTCGCTACTGCCAACTTTGCAGCAACGGCAAACACGGTTAGAGGAATTCTTGCTCCGGCTCCAACTCCTTACGATGGATCGGTAGGCGTCATAGATGGCACGACAACCAACACTTACATTCAGGTAGGAAATGCTGGCGGACCAGCTGTGGCAACAACAATTACTGCGGGTTTCCATATCGGGCAAATATTAATAATTGAATATACTGCTGCCGCAAATAGCATTATCTTCTCTAAAGGTGTAACGTTATGCATTGCTAATGCAACCAGAACTCTTGACGAGCACGACACGCTAACATTAATTTGGAATGGAACTGCCTGGGTTGAACTCATGTATGCCCAGAATGCGGAGTAATGATTGATCAATAAAAGGACTTACCGATGAACATAAGAATAGTATTTATATTATGTTTACTGCTATCGGCGGCACTTCCGGTATCCGCCTCTATTATTGATTCGTCACAGAGCGAAATTAACGCAAGGCTCACAGGGATTGGAAGTAAAGGAATTATAGTTCCGCAAACTTATGGACACCATAAAAGCTATACCTTAGGATATATCTCTCTTCAAAAACTTCAGAATACCTCCTCGTACTTTCTTTTAAAAAACATATATGGCATGGACATTACGCTAACCATCCAAAAACAGGAACTCAAGCCGGAACGATGGCATTATTTTGGAATAGAAAAAATCAATACGAACGTCTATGCAAAACAGCACAAAACAACCTTATCTACGATAAAAGCAATCAGCAAACAAGCAAATTTAAATGTTAACACTACATTAGAATCAATATCTGACATCGGCTTTGGTTCAGGCAAAGGCTTCAGCATGGATCTTGGAGTTATCTACGACCTGTCAAATGGAATCAAAATTGGAACTCAAGTACGCAACCTGGCAGGAGTTGTATTCTGGAATAGAGGAGTGAACGACATATTACTAGCCCAGATTGGTACTGGACTAAGCATGCAATTATCTGAGGCAGCAACATTATATATAGAAGCACTGACCGTAAAAAAATCCATACAAACTGGATTCGGGATAGATTTCAGGCCGAACAGCGAACTCATAATTCGACTTGGCAGCTCCGAATCACTTAAATATAATGCCGGATTCACTTACAATAGTGGATTTGCGGATTTTCATTATTCTATAAAAAAGGATGCCGTAAATTCCAGGAACGACATGAGCCTTTTGGAAGTAAGCATTTCGTTCGATGACATTCTTGCCAAATGCATCAGAAATATGAATGCTATCACCGATTCAACACCAAATGAACTACCGGAAAATCAAATCAAAAAAAAACCACAGGAACCCAACAAACCCTCAGTTAATATAAAACCAGAACCAGAGATTTCTATTATTCAAAAGCAACCCATTCCTGATATTACTGCTAGAAAAGAACTAACCTTACCATCTGTCATCATTAATACAGTAACTACAAATATCACTCCGGTTGTCCTAACGGGGTTATCAGCAATCGTAGCTACGATACAAGCACAATCAATTGAGGGAAAACCAGGCACCTCTAATTTTTCATCGACCCCGATAACCAGAGCAGAATTTGCGCAATTACTGGCTTTTACGAAAGAATGCAATGAAAAAATATCGCTCATTACAACTCCAAATATAATAAAGTTCAGAGACATTCCCGATACTTACTGGGCAAAGCAATACATTGAAAAAATAGCTGCCGCAAAAATCACGAGCGGATTTGAGGATGATACCTTCCGTCCTGAAGAATATTTGACAAACGTTCAAATGCTGGCAATGATCATCTTGATCCTTGATATACCCAACAACCCAGCGCCGATCAAATTTATTTCGAGATACCCAGTGGAAGAAAATTGGATGATCGATGTGATACGTGTAGGCTATAACTATCATTTATTTCCGGAAGATATCTATAATTATAACCCTAATAAGTTAGTCGAAAAAGATGCAGCAAAAAACATAATTAAAGAAAAACTGCGCCCTGTAAATTAGTTTTTTCCTTATTCTTTTTCCCCGGGCCCAAAACACTGGTGCGAACTAAATCCAGGGGAGAATTATCTTTTTTAACTCAATAGCCCCGTGAGGACAAAGCTCTTGGCAACAGTAGCAGTGAATACATTTATCATAATTAAAAACAGGCCCATTGTCTGTATTTTGAATGACCTTTACCGGACATACTTCTCCACAGATACTGCACCGGGCACATTTACTTACAATAAGTACAGGCTTCTCGATAAGAAACCCTTTCAATAACGTCTTCACGAGCATCAAGATTTTGTTTCTCAGCTCTTTTTTGCGTGTAGTTTGTTTGATAAGTTGGAACCCCTCGATCTTAACATCCTGGATATTCTCGCCTCTGGTTTCAATATCATCCAGAGCAACAAGGTCCCGGTCAGAAGCATAGGTAAGAAAGGGAACCTCTTGAGGAGGCAATCCGATAATTTCACAGGCTACAGCATCAAGGGCAAAAGTATTGGTGCTCGCCATAATGAGTCCGACCTTTCGAGGCGTTCCATTGCTGGGGCCATTCCCTTCCATCCCGATAACCGCATCCATAATATTAATGTGAGGAATGACAGCAGTATTGAGGTCAACGATCATGTGAGAGAACAGCTCTCTGCTCGGCATTTTCACATGCCCCTTCCCCTTTTCAAGTCCAGGCAAGCAGCCATACAGATTTTTAGCAGCTCCGGTAAAATAGGTTAACCCATGCGTTTTAAGTTTAGGAATATTGATAATAACATCTGCGATAGTAACCGCTTTTTCTATCTTGAAGTGCCTGACAAGCCGACCATTTTCAACTGCAATCTCAACAGGCTCATTAAAAGGAATAAGCTTGGCCCCAAGCTGTTCTATAACCTCGTACATTCCTGTTTTCTGCGCGTTTCTCTGCGTCGAACCGAACCCTGAACTGTCACCGATCCATAATTCCCCGCCATACTTTTTTACGATTACTCCAACAGCCCAAAGAATTCTCGGATGAGTCGTCACAGCTCTATCCGGAGATAGTCCCATTAGGATATTGGGTTTTAACAACACCTTACTTCCTTTTCTTATCAAAGACTTCAAATCAACCACCAGGGATAAAGCCTCTTCAACTTTACGCACCAAATCTTCATCCATATAATCATCGCATTTAACAATAGAAACTGCCGCCATCTGACGCTCCTTTATAGCCTCAACTCTCTAATTCCCAGGAATACAAGAGGTTATTAACACAAGATATCATATTCCAGACATAGTTAATTATATGTTTTTTTTATTAATTTCTCTCATTTAATTTTTAAACAAAAATAAAAATATCGTCATATCGAAATCACCTCATATAAGAACTCTGTATTAGAAATCTTTTGTGATACCCGCACTCCGATTCCTACGGTTATTCTGTTATATTTATTATTAGCTCTAAAATTGTTATAATAAGAATGTCAAAAAATATTTAATATTCTAAAAACAAATAAGATTCAAAAATCTTTGAATGAGGTCATTATGAGAACCGAAGAACATCTTTTACAACTGCATGTCCCGCATCATACAAAAACACACTGGGACAAGATAAGTTTCCAGAAAAGAATAGGTACCGCAATCCCCCTTTTCTCGTTAAAAAGCGAAAAAACCATGGATTTCGGTATTGGCGATTTTGCCAGTCTGAAAGAATTCATTGATTTATGCAAAGCATACTCACTGGAAGTTATACAGCTTCTGCCGATAAACGAAACGTCGCCCCATGATAACAGCCCGTTCGGCGCAATAAGCGCCTTTGCCTTGAATCCTCTTTATGCTGATATCGAAAAAGCTTTTGCTGCCCAAAACATTACAAATATAGAGGAAGCTATTAACTCCGACATTGAAATATCCGGATTATACAAAAAAATAAGCCAGAACAAAAGAGTTAATTACAATGAAAGCCGAACACTGAAAACATTTTTACTACAGTGGGCATATGACCATTTTCTGTTAGATACAAATAGTCCCAAAAAGGATTCTTTTATTGCATTTTATCAGAATAACTTATTCTGGCTAAAATCTTATACCTTATTCAAGCTATTAAAAGAAAAATATAATTGGATTGCAATAATAGACTGGCCTCAGGAAATCCAAATCTATAGCGAAAATCTCTATAACCAGTTCCAAGTTAGCGATGGATATGAAATGGATTTCTATGCATATATCCAATGGATATTATTTCAACAATGCAGCGACATCCATAACTACGCACAAGAAAACAAAATTCTTATTAAAGGAGATATACCTCTCCTTGTAGGCAAAGAAAGCGCCGATGTCTGGCAACATCCCGAATATTTCGATACCAAACTCAAAGCCGGTGCTCCTCCTGATTTTTATGCTGAAGAGGGGCAAGATTGGGGATTGCCCGTATATAAATGGAAAAATATCGAATCAGATAAATTCATATGGTGGGAAGAGCGTCTGCACTACGCCGAAAACTTCTTTGATATCTAT
The DNA here is from genome assembly GCA_003242895.1 of Candidatus Margulisiibacteriota bacterium. NCBI lineage: Bacteria > Bacillati > Candidatus Margulisiibacteriota > Candidatus Margulisiibacteriota bacterium. Next base: position 36,629 of record QKMY01000019.1, on the reverse strand, counting down.
AGAATCGATCACGTACTAGGTCTGTTTCGTATATGGGTAATTCCTGAAGAAACCCTGGCTAAAGATGGCTACTACTTACCAAGAGACAAGACAACCTGGGAGCAGCATGGAAAAAAAATGCTCCAGATGCTGCTTCACAGCTCTACCATGCTTCCTATTGCCGAGGATCTCGGCACAGTCCCGCCAATAGTCCGAAAAGTACTCTCCGAATTGGGTATACCAGGCTACAAGGTAATGATAATGGAACACAAAAAACCTACCGAGGTTTTTGAACCGATATCGCTCGTCAGCACAAGCACTCACGATTCCTACACATTACAGGGTCTCTGGGAAAAACTTCCTTCACATGAAAAAATAGAGTTTTGTTGTTTACTGGGAATAAACCCCGAAGAAAACCTTCATTTTAACAATTCCCTCCATAAGAAATTACTCAATAAATTTATTATTGGGACACCAGCCCTTTTCATCATACTCCCGCTTCAGGATATTCTCGGAACTATTCCGGGTATTATCGGTGAAAATATTGAAGAGGCAAGGATCAACACGCCAGGGACTGTCGGTGACCATAACTGGTCGTACAGATTTCCCAGCATAGCTCTCCCAGAAATTCATCAAAAACTTAGCATTATTTCGTCAATATGCAAAGAAACCAAAAAAAGTTTCGCACGCTGGAAAACAATATCGACTCACCCGCTGATCAAGAACATTAACATAGACACGCTAAGACAAAAAAAGCATTTAACAGTCGCTCCGGATCAGGATATATGGATCCAAACTAAACTGGGCGGAATGACAAGAATTATCGAGATACACCCTGACAACACGTTTGATCTAACAATCAAAGATGTACCACTTACAAAAAAAGATCACGAAGAATCTGGGGTCTTGCTATCCGGACCTGATAAATCAAAGGAAATAAAAATCACTTTTTTGTGGCGGATTGATTCTGATAATTACGAATGGGAAGGTGAAGACTATATAATCACCTATAAAGAAAAATAGTTTTCGAGTTTTTTGGAGATTTGAAAATGTTAAAAGATATTTATTCAAGATATGCAGGAATATGCGCAGTAATAATGAAAAAAACCAGCGGGAACAGCTATGATTTTCTGGGTTCAGGCTTTTTTATCACGGCACGCGGATACATTATTACTTCGTCAAACATTGTTGCCCCTTCTGACGAATTGTATATTAATATCCCGCACAGCAACAAAAGCTTCTCAAACATCATTGACGAAAACATAACAACAATCCCCGTGTCACTTCAGCAATACGACGAAGAAAACGGTTTAGCCTTATTAAAGACAGCGGAGCCAACCGACCTGTCAGTCCCTCTTAAATTATTTGATTCCACTGAAGACCTGCAATGTGGTTCCAGTATCTCATGCATCGGATTTCCTTTTGGACGTGAAAGTATCTATGTACCATCAATTATCAAAACAATTATCAGCGCGAAATACCTTCTCAAGAATGCTAAAAAAATCCTTCAGTTAGATACTCCTTATTCTTTAGGCTTAGTTGGGTCACCGGCTATCAACATTCATTCCGGCCTGATTGCAGGAGTAATGACAAACCCACTAATCGACACCTCGGGTACCGATCTCAAGCTTTCTTATGCTATAGCTATCGACCAAACGGACAGTGTGTTGCGAAGCGAAGGCCTATACATCAAATAATAGTATTGTCTCAGCGTCACTAAGGAATTGCCGGTGGCACTAAATCACTCTCAAGATTAAAAGTAACATTCATGACACTTTCTCCCTCGGTAATAACAACAGATTTCGTTGCTTGATCATTTTCCGCAATATACCAGGCGTTTTTAGAAACACTCACTTCATAAGTTCCAACGGTTAAGCCACTGATAACATACATACCGGAGGTTTCCGTTAAGCCCTGTTTTATAGCATTTCCACTCCTGGCAGTCACCACAACACCACTATGATCTACTTGATCCTTCAATAGCACAGAACCATAAATTGCCCCATTCGTGTCAGTGGTAACTTGTTTGCAGCCACCCAGCAGAAACACTGCCGCAAGAAAAATAAAAAAAATAATTATCGACATTTTCTTCTTATATATTAGATTCACGGAAAAATCTCCTTTAGCTAAAATCCAATCTCAGCTTTCAAGCTGTCCCCCAGGTCATGTTTGCTATAGGCTACATTTATCTTTATACTATCGACGGATAAGCCGCAGCCCATAGTAACCATATCATTCACATAACCAACCTGAAAGCTCACTTCTTGAATTACCGAAACCTCTGCTCCATAGGACATTGATCCCTCATAGTAATCCGTACTGACAATAACATTCTTCATAGGCTTGATAGCCATGCCAGCTCTGATCCTACTTGAATAAACATCATTTCCTATCGCTGTTTTATTGATGTCGTGGATCGATATGCCTATATTCATTATATCTGTAATTATTAATGATGAAATATCAATACCAAGTCCTCTTTTCACGTTTCCATTACACTCTTTTACAAGGTACTTCCCAACGATTCCAAGGGATAACCAATCGACCCCAGTGTTCAATCCATAACCTAAGAGATAAGCAGTATCTCCATAACTGAAACTACCCTGAACTGTTCCGGCATCGTCAGTCCGAACAATGTCCCTTACCTTTAACCCTATGTAACCGATGCCTATTGCCCCTCCTCCTACTGGAACTACGAGGGAAGCATGCGTCTTACTTGCCATGCCAAACACGTTACCATAAGAAGTCAAAAGTGCTGCACTCTTTATCTCTCCTAATCCGGCTGCATTATAAAATATCGAGTTGGAATCATTGGCTACCGCAGTGTATGCAGACCCCATCGCCAATGCCCTGACCCCAGTATCTGCAGAAAGGAAATCATTGCCGATAACATTAGCATTTGCATTAGTTGCTAAAAAGGAAATAATGAAAATGAATAATAGATATATTTTCATATTTGCACTCCCCGCAGTACATATACCAATTTTCATACCAACTAATGAATCCTTTATTCTGTAAAGGTCTGAGACAAAAAAACAGAGGTGTTGCAACATGCAACACCTCTGATCTATTTTAACGTGAATATTGAGATTTTTATTGCTACATGTAGCAATTTACGGCACAGAAAAAGACATCGTATTTTCGGGTTTAGTTATTCCAGATTGCTATCTTTTCTTTCTTCTTAAAGGAACTTCCATCAACACTTCTAGCATCAATGAGATAGAAATACACGCCTGAAGCAACTCGTTCCCTGCTATGAGTACTTCCATCCCATCTAATTATGTTGTCCCCCACGACAAAGTTGAAATCATTTTTATATATCTCTTTTCCAGTCACACTGTAAATCTTAATATCACCGGCACCCGTCTTGTTTGAGTTAAACTTGACCTTAACATCGGTTTTATTGATATTACAGGGATTCGGATAATTGACAAGTCCGCTTATTTCGAAGAAATCGCTGGAATCTAATACCTGAATAGTGAACACCGTAAAGCCCCCCTCACCGGCTAAACTAAAAGAGTTGCCATTCAAAGGTACTATATTTCCGTTTCTGTCAGTAACGATTAGTGTCTTGGACTTAGGAAGAGAATTCAATCCTTCAATCATAACAGGAATAACTGGAACACCTGCATTCTCAACGATCATCTTCCAGGTGCTGTCTTTCTTTTTTATATCTGCTTTATAGTATCCTGAATATTCTCCCCAACTACTTTGTTCTTCATAAAAAGAGAGAGCTTCTTTGTTAAATCCAGCAATCTGAGGCGGTATCAAACTATCATGATAATCATAGCCATCCACCGCATCATCGCTCTGACCCAACTCAAAACTCTTCCCTTGCACTTTAATAGTTACCACCCAGCCATTAGTCTTACTCGTCGAATAACCCTGATTAGCTAACGTGCTAAGTGAAGTCCATTCTGTAGAATAGGGAAAAATCAGTTCGATATCTTTAAAGGCCTTAATCCATGCACCTTCAAATGGATTGAGCACAGTTATCTCTTTGTAATCGTCATGAGCCTCATTAAGGCCAAAGAGTTTTGAAGCAATAATGCGAGCTTTAACCGCATCCGCCCAGCTATATACTACTGTGCTATCTTTTATTTTTATTGCTGAACAGGGAAGTGCAATGAAGAATGGATCTGAAATAAGATTCCAACCCTTAGCGATTTTCAAGGTATAATCTTGAGTTAGCTTTTTCGGATTATTAAGCTTCACTTCAACCGCATTCTGTACTTTGACAAAACATGAATTCGCAGGAGTGAAAGGCTCATTTCCTATAGAATATTTTTTGCCGTTCCAGTTATATACAATGAGTTGAGGGTCTCGAATGCAATCACTCATTGACAGCTCTGTTACGATATAAGGAACTGAAATCAGGTTAATCCCTGGACTGAGCATAGCAGTATGGAAAAACATCTTTGAAATAACATTAGTTTTAAAAGATTCATTTCCTGCGTTGTCAAAGGCACTAACTTGATATGAATAAGTAACGTTATAGCTTAAACCCGTATCTATCGATAAAGAATCACCGCTAGTAAGCACCCTGTATTTTTCTCCATTTTTATAAACATAATAGCCTTTGGTATCATCCGAGTTTTTATCCCATTGCAACCAAAGTTCGTTCTTCACGGTAGTAGTAGCAAAATGGAAATTAACAGGTGTTTTGGGTGGCTTTTCATCCTGAGGAATAATGGAACGCTCAGGAGAAAAAGCTTCCCTGCCAGAAGAATTTAATGCTGCGACCTTGAATCGATAACCTGCCGTATTAACCCATCCCGGGGTTAATTTGTTGGCAATGTACGTTGTGTCTCCCTTATTAAGGGTAGCAATTCGCTCATTATTCCGGTAAACGATATAAAAAGAAATATCGTTAAACCCATTACCGTCATCAGCAGATTTTACCCAGGTCAGGATTGCATTATCACCATTATCAGGAGAAACGTCGGTTACTAAAAAGTTCGTGACAGGCGCAGAAATATAGATATCAATTTTTGGTCTTACCACTCCCGAAAATACACTTTCGATTTCGTGTCCATCTCGATTAACAGTATAACTGAATCTGTAATCGGTATCTGAATTGAGATTTGAAACGATCGCAGCAGTACTCACTGAAGAAACTTTAATCCACTCATTCATCAAACCAGATGTTTTGTTAATCTTATCGACACCTAAAACAGGCCAGATTACTTTCAGTTGGGTACCTCGATCATTTGGAACATCGATAACTTCAGGAGCTGGCGGGGGCGTATCATCATACGATTTAACACTTACAATATTACTTGCAGTTGATGCGAGGTTCGAAAAGCTCTCGATTTTATAGTTATAAGTTACGGATGGCTGTGAAGCTGCATCCAGATACTCGACAAGTGCTGAACTACAGACTGCGATTCTTTGCCACTGATTTATTGAACCTGAACTTCTATAAACCCCAAGTGAGCTTATTTTTGTATCAACTACTTTTGACCAGGTCAATTTTATAGTCTTACCTCCGGTACCTAAAACATACTCGGCACGAAGATCGTTTATTTGATCAGGAGTAATTTCGTCTTTAGGTGTCACCGGAGGTAACTGAATAGTATGCGGTCCTGAACTATTAGTATAAGTTAATTCATAAATATACGTTGTATCTCTATTCACCTTATTATCAATATATTGGTGATCAGTATTAGAAAGATATTTAATAATCTTACTACTATCATCGTACGATGTCTTCCTCATAATAGTTACAGCAGAAAATGCAGGATCTTCGCATGCCCAGAATAACTTGAGCTGAGAACCATTGTCAGGAGCGACATCTTCAACCGTAACCACTGGAATATTACGATATGCACAAACCCGATTTGTCGGATTAGATTTCGATTGGTTACCTGCCCTGTCTTCAGCAATAACTTCATACTTGCCTTCTACGGCCAGATCATAATACTTCAAATTAGTAGTACTTCCGATTTCATGCCCATTCCTGATAACACGGTATATTACGACATCAGGATCACTGGCAGTCCAGTATAAATAGATGACCCCACCTTCATCATTCGGATTGTCGACTGCATTCAGGACCACTTGCTGAGGAACAATCTCATCTTTTGGCAAGGTAGGTTCGCTTTGTTTACTATCAGCTTGATTACGGCTATCAAAGACCCTTACCTTGTATATATAAATCGTAAGCAGATCAAGCCCTTTATCTTCGAAACATTCGATATTTCTGTCCATGATTGTCGATATCTTTTTCCAGGGCCCATATTTATCCTCCGGATTTTTTTCCATTCTATATATCTCATAGCCGATAACATCTTTGCTATCGGACTTAATCCAAGACATCTGAAGTATTCCGCCGTTATCATATGGATCTGTTACGTCTATTTTTGTTACCGGTTCAGGTCCCGTATTATCTATAGCGATCCCGTTCACAGAAACGAGCGAACGATTATTATCCATATCCGACACTTCTATGGTATAGAGATAATTAACCGAAGGAAGAACCCCGGCATCAATATAACTAATAGCAGTTTTTTCCAGTTGCGTTATAATCTGTCCATTTCGACAGATAACAATAGACTTCAGATCAGTATCTGCGGGATTAGTCCAAGACAGTCTTAGCGCATATCCCTCATCGTCCGGAACATCCGATACAGAGACATCTTTAACAGGATTAATATAATCATCGAGAGGAGTCGCCGTAATAGTATTTGACGTTGTTCTATATGTACAGTCATCAGCGACAATACAATAACTGTAGCTCTTGCCTTTAACGAGGCCGTTATCGATATAGACGGTATCACGGAGGTCATCCTTCAGAAGTTGTCCGTTACGGTATAGCTGATACTTAAGTCCTGTTTCGGGAGGATTCTCCCATGACAATGACAGACTAGTGCCGTTATCATTCCTCGTATCAATAACGACAAAATCCTTTACTGTCTCAGGTGCCACATTATCAACTGCCATCGCATAAGCAACATTCGACTCCACATCATATGTTCCATCAAAAACAAGGATTTTGTAGTAATATTTCTTGTTATTTGTTACGTTATCAGTATAGGATATAAGGTTAAACGTAACGGCATTAAAGGACGCAACCATAGCGAAGCTGATACCATCCGAACTACCATAAACTTTGTACCCTTTAATATCAGGAGCAGAAGATTTCGACCAGGTGACATTGAGCACTCCGCCGTTGTCGTTGAGATTGTCTGCTACCGCCAACGGCTTTACATCCGGCGGTAGATTATCAATAGCTTTTACCTTGACAGCTGTACTAAATATTTTCAATATTCCATCATCGGCGGTTATCTCATACACATACTCATTATTCGGATCTACCGTATCATCAATATAGCTCATTGAATTGCTCCTGTAAGTCTTAATCAGAGCACCTTCTCGGCGTACGTTGTATGTGGAATATTCTGCACTTTTTTCACAAGACCAGCTTAGCTGAATAGAATTACCGTTATCGTTTTCTTTGTCTTTTCCTGTCAGATCAACCAACACTCCCGATACGGTATCGGACTTCGTTCTGTAGGTACCATCATCACTAAGGATGTAATAATTGCAAACAATTCCTTTAGTAATATTCATATCTGTATAAGTAGTACCAAGCAGATTGTCCGCCAACAGCTGTCCATTCTTATACAGGCTATAGCTCAATCCAGCCTCTGCCGGGCCCTGCCAGGCAAGAAATAACTTCCTTACCTGACTTTCCTCTTGGATATTGATAATTGTAAGGTTCTTAACCTTTTCCGGTGCGATATTATCGATTGCTTTACCGGAAGCAATATTTGAGGCTACCTCGTTTGTTCCATCGGAAACGACTACCTTATAATAATAAAGATGATTGTTCTCTACGTTATCGGTATACGTTACCGTATTTGCAGTAGCACCGTTTAAAGTTACACGAATATCAAAGGTACTTCCATCCAGACTTCTATAAAGTTTATATCCCTTCACGTCCAAAGCTTTAGAACGGTCCCAGCTTATTACAAGCATTTTCCCATTATCTCCAAAATTATCTTCAACTTTAATAAGTTTATTGAAATCAGGTACGATATTATCTATGCTACTTATATGAACAACATTACTGGTAATCACATTTTTCCCATCATCAGCTTTGATTAGATAAGAATTAAGTATATTAGGAGCGACAGAGTTATCTGTATATGTCGTCATATAAGTGTTAAACGAAGAAATTACAGCACCGTTTCTTAATATTGTATAAACTACGTCTGATTCAAAGTTATCGAACTTCCAACTAAGCTCTATATTTTCGCCATTATCATCCGCCCTATCCTGCGCATAAAGCTCAATAGGATATGGATTAATATTATCAAGCGACAGCCCAGGGAGCACATTACTCGATGCCTCATTTCCAAACCTATCAACCGATTTCAAACAATATGAAAAAATAATATTCTTTGTTGCTGCCGTATCTATATAGCTCGTCACATCGGCATCTAAAATAGTTAGTTTCAGATTATTACGGTATAAAAAATATTTCGATAAATTAGGTTCGGAAACAGGCGCTATCCAGGTAACTTTGAGCATTCCACCATTGTCTTGTGCAACATCCTCGGCTTTAAGTAAGGTAGGAGGGACAACCAGGTTGTCTTTCGCAAATCCGATTACGGGCTTACCTTTGGAATAGTTAACTCCGTCATATGCAAGAATATAATAAGAATAACTGACATTATCAAATGGAACATTATCAAAATAATTAATGCTAACAGCATTTAAAGTGCCGATTATTTCATCATTTCTATAAATAACATAACTAATAGTATCATCAGTATTCTTTGTCCACGTGACAGCGGTCTTCCCACCATTGTCATTCGGGTTATCCTGAACAGTTAAATCTTTAACCTCGTCCGGAGGGAGATTATCGATAGGAATTACACCGTAAGGCAATTCCGTCGTGGTCACACATGATTTATCGCGTGTTTCTATTTTATATCGGTAAACAGCATTATTTGACACTCCAGAGTCAATGTAAGATGTCACTCCCTTCAAAAGGGTTGCAACCACAATCCACTCTCCGGCATCTTTCCTGTAAACAGTATATCCGGTAACATCCTTGGCCCCGGCACCATCATCTTCTGATTTCGTCCAGGTCAGCTTAATCTGATAACCATTGTCACTGGGATTGTCTTCTCCTTTAAAATTGGAAATGCCTTTTGGCGGAATATTATCAATTGAACTCCCATCCACCCAGGAACCATAACTCCAGTTTTCGCCATCAGTAACAGCTAGCCGGAATTGATATACTACAGTATCGACAGTGTTCACTTTAACAGCATAGCTTTCATGACCATCAGCTACCTGTTCCGAAACCGAAACCCCATCGAGATCATTCAAAAATTTTCGGTAGAGGACATATTTCACAAGGTCATTCGAGCCACCGCCGTCATCAGCAGATCGAGGATAACTAATCTGCACCTGCCCCCCGGCATCGTTCAGAACATCAGCAACCGTAATTGTCGGAACTTGAGGTGGGCGATTATCCCTGGCATAACAGGAAGTCTGAATTGTTTGTGCTTGATTCCCGTTATAATCTACCGTTTTCAGACTAAAGGTATAAGGTTTATTTTTTTGTGTCCCTGTTAAAGTGTAAGTTGTAGATCCCGGAGGAAGTTCAACGACAGTAGACCCGATGTACACAATATACTTTGACAAGTCGTTACTACCTGCACCATCATCAGCAGACTTAGTCCAGGCAGCAATAACAGCTTCACCATTATCTTTAGCTACATCATAAACTCCGAAGTTAACAGGAAGCGCAGGGGCCAGGTCATCCTTACTACTTCCGGTTGCTACATCGGAGGCGATATCATAAGTTTTATCGGTCACAATTACTTTGTAGTCAAATACTTGATTAACCGTTGCCGAATAATCAGTATATTTATTATCTCGCAGCCAACTACTTATCATCGACCAATTCTCTAAGCCATGCTCAGATCGATACAATTTGTATGAGATTGTCAGATCAGTCCAATTGAAACTAAGACTATGGTTCCAGCTAATCCCCAAAACCCCGCCGTTATCTTTTATATTATCGGTCACTACAACATTTCCAACTTTATAGGGAGGGTTCTCATCCTTAGGCGTAACCGGGCCTGTTTTCTCACATTGATTATAGTTTAAGCCGTCAAAAGTCTTAACAAAAAAGGTATAAGTTCGCATTTTGTCAGTGGCTAGCGTATACGAAGTCACCCCTCGCCCTAAAGTAACGGATTGCTCACCGTCATTAACAACCAGGTAATAGTTCACCAGATCATTACGACCGGCCCCGTCATCGGCAGATTTCGTCCAGCTAAGGAGCAGCTTTTCTCCGTTATCACTGGGATCAGTAACCTTGAGGTTTGTGACATTTGCAGCAGGCTTATTATCGATATATATCTTTCGAAAGACATAGCTGCTATAAGCATTGTCCATCGTCATCGAACGTGCTCTGACATATACATCGGATTCATTTCCTTTTGGTTGGCTATCCCACAGCATCTCAACCGGACTATTATAAATACCATCCGCCTGTTGCCACGTTCCATTGATTCCGTTGGTAGAATTAAAGCTATACTCAAAATCAATTTTCTTTACCCAGGAGTAATTACTGAAGGTTTTGACTTTAAGCAATACTTGCCCGTTCGTTCTATAATACGTTGCCGGTGACTCAAGAAAAACCGTCGGATAAAACCCCGTGTGGTAGGGATCATGCTGGAAAGTCGACCATTGGGTGTTATCACTGTCATAGACGCCATTAGTGCTCCAGGCACTTATCTTTCCTGACCAGTCGCCGGACAGGATATCTGTTTTTCCGTCATTCTCAAGATCAACCAGGACCGGACTGAGTCCCATAGTACTGCCCAACTGTTTGGGAAACCCGGAGACTAATGCTCCTTGCTGCGTATAAGCATAAAGTTGGTTCCTGTTCCCACCAACAAGGATATCAGGTTTGCCATCCCCATCGAGATCGCCGATAACAGCACTCGAACTTAATTCGGCTTTCACTTGGACCGGGAAGTTAGGAACGATTTGTCCTCGATAGTTAACCGCAAATAATTTATTGTCGGACGGGTCCAGATGAGGGATAATAATATCGAGATATCCATCGCTGTCGATATCTGAGAGCACCGGACTTAACGCGAAATGTCCGCTAGCAAGCCTAAAAGGATATCCTGAAATAGGATTTCCTAGGGAATTGAATACATAGATTGCAGGCTCTTGTCCGCCGGCAAATATTATCTCGACTTTGCCGTCATTATTGATATCACCCATTACAGGAGATGCTGTCATCCAGACTGAAGGCGTGGTCTTATCCCAGATTAATACTCCATTATGATGGTAAAGCTGGAAATGTGTTACCGGATTAACATCAGCGGTACTAAATGCTAAAGCAATTTCCAGATCGCCGTCACCATCAATATCGCCAACAGCGGGAGTCCCGAAGATATCAAAGCTCGCACCGCCAGACAGATTCACAGGGAACCCGGCCATAACAGTACCGTTCATACCCTCAAGCGCATAGAGTTTGCCATCAGTTGCAATAAGAATATCTTTAATGCCATCGTTATTAATATCAGCGATTACCGGACTGGAATTGTTAGAAAGCCCGGAAACAAGATTCTTCCATTTAAGGCTCACATCAATTTCATATACGCTGATCCCTACGAATGACCCGAAAACAATAATCTCATCCCTGCCGTCATTATCGACATCGGCAATTGCCGGTGACCCTGCACCTTTAACTCCTATCTCTTTTCCATTTTCCCAGCCGGTAAAAGGTGTTCCATCGTGATTGAAAATATATACTTTTCCATCATTAGACTGAACAACAATTTCAACATTCCCGTCTTCATCAATATCTTTGTAGGTCGGCACTCCGTAAATTGCGCCTGTTAACTGGATTGGAAACCCCTGACGGGCTTCCTTGTCAATTGTAAAACTAACGGTTACGGTATTCTGTTTATTTCCTGCTTTATCAAGAGAATAAAAAGAGAGATTGTAATTCCCCCCCTGGCTAATGATCAGAGAATCTGTATATTCTTGCTGGGCAATATCTCCGATACTGAAAAATATCTTGTCTACGCCGGACATGGCATCAAAAGAAACAATATTTATGGAAACCTCGGTATTATAAGTTTTGTTTTGAACTGTAGTTGACGTTACCGGCGGCGTATTATCGATGCCGAAGGAAGCTATTTGAGAATCAGAATTACCATCAGGATACTGAGCTACGGCTTTTAATTGAAAGCTTTGTATATCTCCATAAGCCGTCGTATCTAATTCATAGGCTAAGGTCAAAGAGCTAACAGTTGTAAGCTGTTTCCAACTATCGTTATCGCCAATACGGTAATAAAGTGATTGAGAGATTAGTTTGTCACCAATAGCACTCGTCTGAACCGAAATTGTTCCCCTCTCCCATTGATCGAAACCGCTGACAATGGAAACACCTTTTCGGGCAGTAAAATCCGTAACTATTTCTAGTGAGGGATCGCCCAGCACGTTAATAGCAAAATAGAGTAACCGGTAACAGTTACTTCCATCGTTTACGGACCAGTATGGAAACATTACTTCGCGTGAAGCTACAGCTGCTCGGCTTATTTGTTTGATATCCTTCTGAACAACCGCCTTATTGAATTCATTGTGATACCTGGCTGATGGCCCATCGCCTGCTCCCCGGTAATACCAACCATAATGAGTATTACCGATAAAAGCAGCGGCACCTTTCGCTCCGGTCAGATATGCCTCACTAATTGAATCACTATAGACAAAATAATTGGGAAAACACCCATCAGTATAATAAATAAAAGGCAAGCTATTATTTAGACTTTGTACACTAGAATTGTTCAGTTTTGCATTATAAACATGATTCGAATGCCCCATATGGGAATAGAATTGCGCACTATTGCTGTTTATCAATGATACCAAATCAGATCCGCCCCAGTATTTAACATCATCGGCATATTTGGTAACGCTGAACTTAGCTGCCAGTGCTGTGGACAGATAAGTTGTAAAAGAACTGCCGGATGTATATGAATCTAGATTTTCACCTAATACAACTGTTTTTTTCATATAAGGGGTTTGAGGGTCCATCGATGAAAGCTGAATGGTCTTGTTTACCATGTTCGTCACTTCTGTAGCGCTCGATGCGGGAAATCGTCCAACATATACTTCAGAATAGCGGTCATAGTTCTCGCCTCTTTCTGCATATATTCTATTTCCATTCGGGTCCCACCCATCATCGAGACATGCATAATAGATATCGGTATTGATATTCTGATCATCAGGCCCGCCATAGTCCCCAATATATGAAGGGACCTTCCTGGTTGGTACATATTCAGAATCCGCACCTAAAACAACGTACTGAATACCATAAGAAGTGTACGCATATTTAATATAGTTCTTTATTTTTTGGGCATTATCGACTCCAGCTTGATTGCTAAAAATCTGTTCTGTCGAGACGAAAAGAACTTTCATTCCGAGTGACTGTTTATAAGTAATTAACGGAGCGTAAGCGGATGAAAAACCTTGAGGTGCAATAATAATAAGATCGTACGTATTGCTAACCGCCCTTTTTTGAACGGAATTTATCTTTAATTGAGTATCATTCTCCAGAGCATCCCTGTTATCAATCAGCGCCTGAACAATCTTTTTTGCATTATTGATCTGCTTTATTGATGACGGGCGTAACACATTTTTCATTCCAATCGATCGGTCAGCAACCAGGTTTACCGTCACCTTAAGTTTTCTTGAAAAAATTACCTTTTTATCCTTAGCATAATAAGTAACAGGAGTAATAAGCAACGGTAGTATTTCATACCCGGAAAGAAGTTGGGGTGACTGACTGCTCAGACTCACATTTGGAGTATTGCTTTTGTAAACCGATTCATTAACAGTAATGGTCTTTTGGTCCTCAGTACTGCTTATCGGTATCGCCGGCTGCTGGGGTGCTAACACCTTATCTTTGTAGATAATAGTATCAAGGTTATCATATTCTATAGATGCTACTTTATACCCATCAGGTATTAATAAATGGCCAGCTCGATAAGGAAGCATCGGAGTGCCGACTGTGCCTTCATTATACAAGCCATTAACTGACATAACCTGAAAACCATCACTAGTAATTTCAAACGTAGGATCAGCAAAGGTATAGGTCACCTCGATCATTTTATCATAGCTCTGCTGTTTTGCAGCAGGAACCGAATTGAAGGAAATAGATTGCATTGGGTTGAAAGGAGCAACATTAGAAGCTACCTTATGATCAGAATAATTAGCGATAACTTTATAATAATTAGTGTAGAAAGAAATAGCCGTATCAATATAAGTAGGTAACTTTGTTTTCCCTACGAGTTCCCAATCTTTCTGATTAGTGCTCCGGTAAATGCTATATTCGTTTAATGTTGAACCGGATTCCTCCCAGTACCCCGACCAATCTAGCATGGGTCTGCCTGCCGAATTACCAATTACAAGTTTAATATCGGTAGAAACCCCCTGTTCTAAAATATCCTTCGAAAAAAGAGAAAGATTGCTCGTGCTCGTACGCGCAAAAGCTTCTAAAACACCGTTAAAAACATTAACTAAAGGAGTGAAAATATCTGCCGAATAACCAGTCTGCGGAGAGAAAAAGAAAAGAAAGATAAGAATAACCAATAGTTTATTATGCTTCATTGTGCCCTCTTTTCTGTACAAGTCATATTCGAATATTATTGCTGCCAAATAAACACCGCCTGATGATTATCAATTTTTATGCCAATTGCTTAAATGCAGGAATAATGAGGATTAGAAAAGAGGCTGACTTTTGTGGTTGCAAAACGCCACATACTTCTACTCTGTTTTACCTGGTACTGTTGCAAAATACCAACTTGCCGTCGATAGAAGAGTATAGGAAATTGAAATATGCAGCTAAATACCACATATTATTATGCGAATTTATACTAAAGCTATTCGAAACCAATTTTTTGATGTTATTTGGATATATAAATATAAAGAAAGAAAAAAATTATTACAGAATAAACCTAATAATTCTTAGTAAATTTCAAATTGCCATTTTCTTCATATGCCCTACGACTTATCTTAACCCCGTTACGGTATGAATCCATGTATTTAGTTAATCCATTTTCATAGTATTCTTTTCTAGTTCCAAAAAGAACCTTTCCATCGGCGTAACTCATATGATCTACCAGTCTGCCAGATTTATCGTGAGTAGTGAAGATACCATGTTGTTTCCCATCCTTAAAAGTCTTTTTAGTTTTTATTGAACCATCTCCGTAGTATTCGTTCCAATCACCATTAAGATTGCCATTATTATAATTCATCTCGGCAGCGACTACTCCGTTTTCATAATACTCCAGACAGACACCATCATTGGTTCCCTGTTTAAAGCGTCCCTTGAACTCAACTTTGCCATTTTCATAGAATCCTATATACTCACCATCTTCGATACCATTTTTATAGTATTTTTGAATTTTTAAATTACCATTGAGATAATATTCTCTCACTAATCCATCAGGAATTTTGCCAGTACTATTAATCTCCGAGATACCGTCAGTTATTTGTGTTGCTAACCATTTCCCGTTTTCATAAAATGACTGCTCAATATTCCCGTATTTATCCTGCCTTGTCTTCATAACTACTTCATCAGCAAAGCAAATTCCCATAATGGACAATGCTATGGCCGCCGCTAGTATTTTTAAAAATATGTTACGCATTAAAAAACTCCCTTATAAATTTTTTATGTTATCTACCTTTAGTATATCAAAAAAAACGCATCTACCAAAAGATAATTTAACCCGGATCAATAACTGACTTGAGCACATTATACGCCTCAATCGACTAAATAATCTACCATTTTTCTGAAACCTTAGCCATTTTATTACGATAAATATATGAAGAAAAACTGCTATTAGGTATAGGCAAATGATAAACAAATTAATAGCGTTTAAAGAAAAAAGCAATCGGTTGGCAAAAAATGACTTAACGGTTAGCCAGGTCATCCATCCCGAAAAAATAACCCTCAATCCTTATGATGACCTAACAAACAATATTTACTTCAGGGCGCTGGAACAGCTCGACCCTTACTTCACTCAGAATACATTGCTACCCCGGTATAGAATGCTGAGAGACGAATTAATCCCGCAGATTATAAGAGATATGATGGAGCGCTACAATAATAATATTGTGATAAACAGCATCATCCTTACTGGTAGTGCCGGATGGCTCAAGGATTACGATGATATCGATCTAACGGTAGTTTTTCAGGGTGATATCGACTACCATAAAATTACGCCCAATGAGAAATTTACTAAAAAAATTCTCTGGGATGGCACAGAGAAAGAACTCGAAATCAGACTCAACAATCTTTATGGCTACGACTTGTTCTGGATGAACCAGACAAAAGGTTTCTCCATATTCAATATTTTCTATAAATACATATATAAACATCCAATACTTTTTGGAGAGTTACCAGTTATACATAACCCTGAGTATTTACTCCAATGCGTTAACTGGATGGCCCAGGACATTCAGAGCGATCTGGAAAGAAACCTCCGATTTTCCATAACTCCCCGCGATAGCCACAATGAGGACTGGGCAAGATATCATTTCGCGAGAAAGCTTACTCATAAACTCTTCCATCTCTCCCTTTATCTCATTGATCTCTGTGAAAGCAGCGGGAAAACAATACCTGAAGTGATAACCACCGGACTGAAGGCAATTTATATGCTGGCCAGTCAGGCTGCCATCCCTGACAAGAGTAGCAGAACCCCTGATGCTTTACTTCTGGAAAAAGGTTTAAGCGAAATATTTAGCTCTGTGCATTGCTTTATCGAATCTCTCACTCATTCCCGGGAAATAATTGACTCGGTAATTAAAAAGCAAGAAAACCAGAAAGCTCGCATAGCGATTAAAGATTTACTTAATCTCTATGTTATTCCTGTATTAAAAAGTATATCTCTCGACTATCGAGATATTAGTCTCTGGGAATCATCAGTCTCTTATGTTACCTATGAAGACCAGGAAGTTATCATGAGCAAAGGTGACGAAGCGCAAGATATCTTTTTCCTGATTAACGGCACCGCCGAGATTTATGATATAAGGATCGAAAATGGAAATATGGACCAACTCAGCCTTGCCCGGGAAAATGGCCATTTCAGACGCCTGCGTTTCTGTCCCGGCACTATCCTCGGAGAAGCAACCTTATATGAAAACACTAGTGATAGAAAACGCACGGCAAGCGTTGTCTCCAAAGGAAGGTCCTCCTATATCCGAGTTGACCTTGACCGGTCCATTAATTTGTTGGGAAAAGGTTCCTCAATTACAGGGCTCGCAAAAAAACTTCTGGATTGGAAATGGCAGCGAAAAGACAATCTGTTGATTAACCTGAATCTTTTTAAAGGGATTAATTCTTTTACGGCGAATTCCTGGGTTGCCACTCAGTCCACTCCGACTCAAGTCTCAAAAGGTGAAAAGCTAATCAGAAAAGGTGATTTACGAAACGGTCTCAGGATAATCATCCCGGGGAAAGATAGAGCGGAAACACAAGTCTCTACCGGCAAAAACCTGGATGACTACAATCCTTTCGGGGCCGTACTAGGAATCCGGTCCTCTATTCTTGGCCAACCGGAAATGAATGACATTTTAGCCCCAAAGAATGGCATTACATACAATATCCATCAAGAAGCTGTTGATATATTCGTAACAAATAATCCGGTTATTCCTGAAGTTGCCCGATTACTCGAAAACCAGATGTCGCATTACCTTTGAGTAAAAACCAAAACCTTAATCAGGGTTGCACGCTAAGAATAAAGTTTATATTTACCAAAAGAAGTGTATGCTCTTAATTCTTCAATATCCGCACGAAACAGTCTCATTAAATTATCGTCGTTCAGAACTATATCCGGTGCCCCATATCCCTGGATAATTCCTCCGGCAAGCAACAGTATTTCATCAGAAAGTGCAGCTAGAAAATTGATATCATGAGAGACCAGGACAACTCCTACCCCCATTCCTTCAGATATAGACTTAATAATATTACCAACAGCGATAATACTTGTTATATCAAGGTTAGATGTTGGCTCATCAAGAAGCAAGAATTTTGGTTGCTGCATCAAAGCTTTGGCAATAATAACTTTCTGTAGCTCTCCGCCGGACAACTCATTGCATTTCTTGTCTCTGAGATGGTTACATCCGGTTTGCTGCATTACTTGATCAAGCAATACGGGATTAACATCTGACCGAAAAAAAGTACTATACGGGTATCGTCCCATCATAACCACATCAGTTACAGAAAAATCCGGCATTTCACCAACTGCCTGTGGAACATACGCCAGATTTCGTGCAAATTCTTGATGGGTATATGACCGGATGTCTTTGTCGAACAATGAGATGCTGCCCTTCGACAAAGGCATCATTCGAAGAATTGACTTCAACAGCGTAGATTTACCCGACCCGTTAGGTCCTAGTATCGAGGTAATTTTGCCAGACTTAAATTCGAAAGAAAAGTTTTCGATCACACGCTTACTGCCATATTGACATTCTATATTCCGAAGCAATAAATCCGTCATTCTCTATCCCTGTTTCGCTTATTAATAAAATTACTTTTCATTGTCCAGAAACTGGATATTACAATTTCTTACCCTGCCTGAAAAGCAGATAGATAAAAAAAGGAGCTCCGGCAAGCGCTGTAATCACACCTACCGGCAAATCAATCCCATCAAAAAATAACCGGATAATAGTATCGGCCACAAGTAAAAACAAAGCCCCCCCAAGGGAAGCGCTCAGTAATAAATATTTATGATTTGCCCCAACCAGCAACCGAATGATATGGGGAACTATGATTCCCACGAAACCAATAACGCCGGAAACAGCAACAACGCCACCCGTCATTATCGTAGTCAGCGTGAGGAAAACAATTTTGTTTCCGACAACATTCACACCACTGGCAAGAGCATGATCATCTCCCAGCGCAAGGAGGTTAAGCTCTTTCCACTTTACTTGAATTATTACAAAACAAATCAGAACAATAGCTCCGAGAACGAGAACAAGTGATAGCGGTTTATTTGCCAGATTCCCCATAAGCCATAGCATAACACCCGAAGTCTTAGAAGAAAAACCGGTAATCAGGAGCATAAGAATAGCCGAAAAAAAGCTATGAACAATAATTCCCGATACTATCAAACGATAGAGAGGATAACGTCCTCCGATCCTGGCTACACCCAGCACAAACAAGATACTGATCAGTGCGCCCGCAAACCCGAACCACAGAATAAAAAACCCGGCAGAAACACCAAGCACCATCCCCAGTGCAGCCATTGCCGCTGCACCCGCAGAAGTCCCTAAAACATAAGGTTCAGCCAGTGGATTCTGAAGTAAAGACTGGAATACTACCCCTCCGCACCCGAGGGCAAACCCAACAATAATACTCAAAAATATTCTTGGCATTCTCACCTGGAACAATATAATATTCTGGGTAATGTCATCAATACAAAAGACCATCCCGGCAGGACCGGAAATCATCGCGACAGTTACGATCACCAGTAACAGCAAGCAAAGCAGTATGATGTAATGAACAAATCTTTTGCTATTTTCCATTAGTCTCAAATCTTCTGGATAGTTGTTCAACAGCATCAACAACCCGTGGACCAGCTCTCAAAAACAGGTCCGTGCTTAATGAATTAATAACTACCACGTGGTTCTTCGTTATGTATGACTGTAATGCCTGATTATTAACTATTTTTTTTCTCTTGCCATCCATCATAACAATAAGGACTGTATCCGGTTTTCTGGAGAATATTTCTTCCGCATTTACCTGGAAATAATCTTTATCAACATTCTCAAATACATTCTTTCCTCCGGCAGCCTTAACGATATCGTTTATAAAAGATCGTTTTCCAACAGTTTGCAGGGGATCATCCCAGAAAAGGATCAGAACTTTCCTTGTCTTAGTATGAGGCAACTTTTTCACGTTATTAACTCTATCTTTCAAGACCGCAATTTTGTTGTTAGAGGAAATTCCAAGCCGTTGAGAAATATCTTTTATCATAGAAAAAATGTCATCCAAAGTATCAACACGAAAATCCGTAATAGGATAACCCATTTTCTCTAACTGAAGGGAGACCGGATGACGGCTGGAACTGCACGAAAAAATATAAGTCGGCTGCATAGCAATAATCTTTTCTAACGAAGGATTAAAGAAATCTCCGATCTTATCGATATTCTTAGCTGCACAGGGATAATCATCCGAAGCTGTTACCCCAACAAGGTGGTTCTGTTGTCCCAGAAAAAACATAATCTCAGTAATATTCGGCGACATAGAAACAATACGGCTGTTTTTCGCCTCGGCAAAAGAAACTGATATTAAAAGAAAAAAAACTATGAATAAAATTTTAATGACTCTATTGTTTTTCATGTTTATCAACTAAAGCTTGAACCTTACCCCGGCGTAGATCTCACGCCCTGGCGCCGGATAGTAATCAAGTTTTACACCATTAACCGAGATATATTCAGGGTACTTCGTATTGAATATGTTATCAATTCCACCGTAAATTTCAGTCAATCCAAGATCATAGGAGGTTGAGCAATTATAGTACGAATAGCCACCCTGCTCATATTTATTATCCAGATCATTTATAGGATAATAGGGACCAAAGGCATGATATTCAAACACTGAAACCCATTGCGGGACGATTTCGTATGATAAGGAAGCCAGCATTTTACTTTCATAATTATAAGCTAAATGATGATTTTTTTGCATTCCCGAAAGTATTAATCCATGATCCCTGGTATATCCCAGCTTCATTGTTAAATGAGACAATACATTCAATTCAATATCAACTATTTCTCCGGCGTGGCCGGTTTCAAAATTTTCATTAGACCAGGAACTAGGATTATATATGATCTCGTTTGGCAAATACATATAATAGTAGGAAATCCCAGAACTGAACCCTTCGACTGCATAGCGATAGCCAATCTCATTATTATGCGAAAGCTGCGGTTCAATACTGGAATTCGATTTGTACGGAGGAAGCACGGCTCCAAAATCCTCAAGCGGCGGGACTTTAAAGCTTCGGGAATAATTCGCATAGAATCGGTGGTTCATCTCAGGAACGTAACTAAGTCCAAAATATGGAGAAAGACCGTTCATGACACGTTTCCCGGACTCAAGACCATTTCCGCCCCAGAGATTAGTATATTTTACGGCTGCCGAATCATATCTTCCTGCAAGGCTAAGAGTAAGCGAGGCATTCAACGGCATAGAAGCATTCAAATACAAAGCAGAAATCGATCGCTTAGTTGCTGTGGTAGATGTTCTCACGCTTACATCGTCATTATTACACTCCCCGCCGATAAGCAGTTTACCAAACCCGATAGGAGCGGCATACTCGGCAACAACCCCTTGAGAACCAATGTCATAGGTATATGCACCATAGCCGATATCACTGGACTGGTAACGCTGTTTTGCAACATATTGAACTTTCAAATTTTGACCTCGATCAATGTCGAACCTGCCGCTGACAACTGTTTTCCATAGTTTTTCACGATAATTATTAGTACTTCCATACGAAGAAAATTCTGGATCAGAAATATATTTCTGAAAATTAAGAGCCCCTGGCAAATCACTGTTTGCGCCAGTATAATAGCGTGATATTGTCATAGTAAATGGATTAATCTTGGCCTCTATCCCTGCATTTAAGCTATCATCGTTATAATCGGAGTTATTTCGTGCACTACGTCCTGTAACCAGAGACTTAGCTATATGCCAATTTAGCATATCCAACTGTTGTCCAACATTATAGTATTGCTTTGACAAGCCATACCTGCCGGCTGTTACATTAGTTTGAAGATTAAATGGCAGGGAACTCTTAGGTGCTTTACCTGTCACGATATTGATAGCGCCAGCCAAAGCACCTTCGCCGTAAATAAACGCATTCGCACCTTTGACGATCTCAATATGTTCGATACTGTCAAAGGGGATCGCTTCCCATAGCACCGTTGCATTTTGGGCATCGTTGAGCTTTACGCCATCGAGCAAAACAAGTACATTTTCCTTATCGGAAAATCCGCGAAAACAGACATTCTGATTAAGTCCGATACCCTGGCTTTGAATAGAACAATCCAGAGTATTGGAAAGCACTTTTTTAATGTTGGTTTTCAATTCTTTTTTTGTAATGACAGTAATTTCTGAGGCAGGATGCTTTTTGTTGAACTCATGCTCAGGCAATCGTCTGGCAACGACAAGCATTGGTTCGGAAGTAAAAACCAGACTCCGGTTAGCAGTAGGAATTTGATCGGCAAAAATCGTGACTGGAAAAATAATCAGGATAAACAAACAAAATAATGTCAGGTAATTCTTTCTCATTTTTTCTCCTTATTTTCCTTCTGAAAATTAAGAGTAAAATGAGAAACACATTTAGCTCCCTTTGCCTCGAAGGTAGTTTTAAGATGGGCCCACAAAAAGACCCTAAATTCATCAAGAGAAGGCATTCCGGCTTTAACGGTTGCGGGACAGCTTGGGATTCACACCCAGATTTCCCTTTTCTTAATAAGAAAAACTTTAACATCAGAACATTTATTTGTAAACAAAAAAAATCGTATTAATCGATTAACTTATCTAGTTCCGCTATTATTTCCTCGGTACTATATCGAGGTTCACGCAGAGTGCTTTTAATTATATCCCGCTCAACTGGAATTACCGATATGCCATATTTTTTTTCAATTTTACATCTATCAACAGGAATAGTTGTTCCTTCAACATATAAGAGATGAGTAACCAAATCCTTAGGATCAAACGATATCCCATTGTTTTTGCTGATAGTTCTGGTAAAAGCATCAATATGGTCTATAGCAGTCATATTGTTAGTTTCCCTGTCACTCCATCCTCCCAGCATTAACAATTTAGGACAATTATTCTGAACAATCTGCTGCCCAACGCCATTAAGAATTACCGAAGGCATGATACTCGTCCAGAAAGAACCCATCGAATAACAGATAAGCTTAGAATTCTCGATAGCATTTATTGCAGCAGGATTAGCCGGCGGTGAAATTAGCCGATTCAATTCGTCATAATAAAATAGCCGTTTTATCTTCGATGGTAACATTTCAGTACATTCTTTATCCACAAAATCCCCGGGGTGCGATATCTCATTTTGTCCATAAACAATCGATTTGTCCGATAACTCACAGGCAATATTATGTGGTTCATTCGAATCAATGGCTGGAATAATTTTGGTCTCGTAAGGAATATTAACAACCCTTTTGAACAAGCATATTGCCGCGGTTAAGCTGTTCATTCGTAGTCTGGCACCAGTCAGAAACATATTCCCGATGCATGCACCCTGGTAATTAAATTCCTTTTTTGATCTGGCAACGACACTTGAAAACTCGATAAGATCGCTATGGATAATAGGCTGCAGATCATCCGGTATATGCTTCCAAAGAGGATGGGCTGCCTGGGTTATTTCGAGCCATTGCTTTTTTGCCAGTTCATTATCGGCTTTATCCAATCTAAAAGAAAGCAAATCAAGAATAGGCTTAACTTCCTTATTTAGATTTCCTGCCAGATTAAAACTGGCTATTCTAACCAATATAGCGCGAAAGTCCCCAATAGCCGGGCCGCCTCCTCGCTCAAAAGATTCCAACACAGTTCTGATCCCCAAGCTACTGCCGCCATTATCAGAAGTAGGAATAATAACATTCAGGTTCCAAGACAACTGAGCTAAACACGTACGTAAAAGATCGCCATTCCCTGTACCTCCACCAAAAAAGGCAATATTAGGTCCATTTCGCGGGTCCCGAGTTGATTTAACAGGATCTTTTACTGCTATAACTTTAGTAACTATCATCGTCATTACGGCTTTCAGTGTATTTTTTATACCTTAATTGGTTAAAAAAAGATTATCCTACCTATAAGTATTTCGATATGTTTTCATAATAATCTCAAATAATTAATCGGGGTTCTCGTCGAGTTTCATGTCATACTGTCCGATGGGTTCATCCTGATGAATTAATAGCCGACAAAATAATTGCAGTAATTATTCTGTTAAAAATGTGCTTAATGGAAATTTTAAACGGATTATCTGGGTTGAATAATACCAGCTAATTATTTGTGCTTTTATAGCTATCGATAATATACCGTAATGTTATTATCGGATGCCACAAAACCATACGGGGAGATGAATACTTCGTTATTCTCTTCATCATTTCTTTTACCGATCGCTTGTAACAATACAACTTACACTTGGAGCACACAGTCTTGTTCTCATTATAGATGCATTTATCAATCCTCTCTTTTACATATGACAACAGATCTTTGCACTCATTACATAAACAAATGCGAGAAGCATGCCTCCCCTTACAATAAAGTTTAACAGTTTTCTCAACAACTATTTTTTCTCTCTTAATCCGAGAGCTCGCCATCATATAAAACTCCTTTCAATTGCTGCGCAGGCAGGATCTTATGCTGACATTCATGCAGTGGAGATTAATATAAACAAGCCTTTATTTGCAAGAAGTAATATTAACGGCCATTATAGGAAAAACAAAGAAATTACTTTATCGGCTGAATATAGATTATTTTTTTGTTAGTCATATCATAAACTTCAAGTGCCGGAACCGGATTATAACCTTTTTCATTCGAGTAGCCTTGAAGCGCAGGATATATTTTCATTACGGCAATTAAAATAGATATTTTATTCTTAAATGGAAATTCAACTATAATACTTTTAGTACGGGGAAAACCTCGAACATTGTATTTTTCCCGAATGTTTTCTAAGTTATTCAAGTTTCTATTTTCAAGAATACACCCGACTTCGCTTCTGAGTGCTGTTCTTTCTATGTTCTTAGGATCATCATAATATATTCTGTATCCCTTGTATGTCTCTATCTTATCCTCATTAAAAAGGGCATCATAGATCCTTTTTTGTATTTTTAACGTTTCATTGTAATCACCAACATGTTTTTCATAGACCAGCCCGAATGGACCAACTTCCTTCTCTACAAATTTCACTTTATAAAACAAACCAAGATAAGCCAGGTAAACAATAACTGCCATGAATAATATCATAATTATTAATGTTACACGCTTTAACATCTAATGCCCCTCATATATCGAATTTTAACATACATACCGTTCTTTTTTAACCCGGATAATTCTTTTGAGTTTTCAATGAAATTTAATTTTGGTGATTAGTGCAAATTTTTTCGAGCAAAAAAAACGGAAGGATAATTGAACTATCTTGTAAATATTTTATTAAAAAAAAGCACGATATGCACTGGATAAATCTGTTTATGAGCGATTATAGCAGACGAATAGTCATTTAAATCGTTTGACATATGCCTTCGAAAGAGTATCCTAGCGTAAAAACAATAACAGAAAAGGAGGCATATATGGAAAAATATATTGTAGTATCTCTTATAACATTCCTTACAGCAACTACATTGATATATGGGATTTACATTCCTTTTAGCAACCATTCCCAGCCAAAGAAAGCCAAAATAATTAATGAAAAAATACTTCCTGAGGAGAAAAGCTCGGAAAATAATACAGAGGAATTTGAATCCCCAGTATCGCAGGACAATCAAGAAATACTATTAGTAAAGTATCAACTCACAAACAAAGATATAGGACAGTTCAATCATCAATATAACATCTACCTGAACAAATAGGATTATGATCGTCCATTAACATTAGCCCGCGTTCCTCTCGCGGGCCTATGACTCAAACCATGAAAATGCAAACAAACTCATTTTCCTAAAACTTTGTATAGAGACCTAAAACATTGCGATTATTAGAAAATTCCTCTAAAAAGAGACTGTCATGCCCCCTAATCAAACTTCTATTTGACCATCGCCATTCAACCCAAAACGATTCAAACAATCTATAAGAAATGCCAAAATCGAGGCACCAGGAATGATGATTCGGCACACTAGCTACCTGACCGCTAGGATTAGAAAAATTTTCGTTTATCTCAGCTTTAAAATCAATATTATCATTAAAATGCCAGAGGCCTCGAACTGCTGGTGTGATAAGAAGAGGTCCATTTTCAACTTTTGTCAATTCTAAGCCTGCCTTACCTTCAATATTAATATCTGACGGCTCTATCGCGCATACGTTTATGGTAAGCAGTAAAAAGATAATGGTTAATACATGCTTGTTCAAATTAACCACCCCCCCAATTTATTTCCCTACAGCACAAAGAAATTAAATATTACAAGAGCAGCTCCAACAACTAATGTTAGCTGCGAATATACTACCGTTGAAATCTGAAGTACACAATAATTATGGACTTCATATACCCCAAATGTACAGAGATTTCGAAAAGGAGGGATTTGCTAATAGGATTA
Organism: Candidatus Margulisiibacteriota bacterium; assembly: GCA_003242895.1. Taxonomy (NCBI): domain Bacteria; kingdom Bacillati; phylum Candidatus Margulisiibacteriota; species Candidatus Margulisiibacteriota bacterium. The sequence continues at coordinate 10,328 of QKMY01000019.1, read as the reverse complement.
ATAAGATAGTACTCGATAAAAAGATTAAAGCTACCTCAAAGTGCAAATACTATTCGGGCAATAAACCATGTCGCCAGAAGTCATAATTATTAACGACCTCATCAAAATTTATATTCATTTTTTCCAATTGTCCGCTTAAATAGTTATTGGAGATTACATCCATATAGTCTATGGTCTCCCCAATCTTCAAGTAAGATCCATTATCAACGTTACCTGGTCCTGAATTATAAGCACCCAGAGCTTTTTTCAGATCGTTAAAAGTATTCAACTGGTCCCGTAAATATTGGCATCCACCATCAATGCTTTGTTCGGGATCTCTTGGGTTTATTCTTTTATTTTTAGGATTACTGTCCACATAAAGCGTTGAAGCTGTTGCTGGCATGAGTTGAGTTAGCCCTATTGCACCAGAACGTGACGTATTCAGTATACCATTCGGGAATTTATGAACAAAATTACTTTCTTTCTTGATCAACATGGTAACCAGCAGCGGATTAAGTTCGTATTTTTTCGAATACTTCATTATCCAACTTGCATATTGGGTTATCTGCTGTTCAGACAATTTAATTAAAGGCAAGGATTGATTCTTCCGCTCAAAATTAACTTCTTTTATAGATTTCTCGATAACTCCTGATATAGTTTTATTCATATAATCTTGACCGTACACACCTCTACTAATATTTTTAGTCACTTCAATAGTTTTATTCGCTATCTGAGAAAGTTTAGGATCATCCCCACTATAAGTTACCGTTTGAGAAGTAATCGAAGCTTCTTCGGGCTTAAGATTTGACACGTCAACTTTCCCTCCGTTCATGAGCGCATCAATAGCATTCACTAGTTTACTAACGCCAATTGTAGTTGAACTGTTATCCGTTTGTTGTTGACAGAGGTCGGCGAGAGAAAGCTCACCATTGTTCCAATTTCCCAATAGGCTTTCTGAGGCAAATGCTTTTATATCACTATAAAGAGCCGCATTTTTATCGAGCAGGAGATTAATCAATAACTTTGCGTTCTCGGACAAATACGGATCGTTTTTTGCTTTATTGAGTTCTTTCTGGGAAATATGACTATCCTGCTGAAGAATAATTAACAACTGGGATTTGTATTCATCATATTTCTTATCAATATCTAGTGTAAATTTTGTATCCAGACTTCGAACATCCCCGGATATCCTGCCGGCTCCATCAACGTAACCCTTGCCAACAAGCATTTCCCATATCTCAGAGGACTTCTGTTCTCCGATGGGCTTATGATCAGCCCCTGTTATCCGGTTTAAGGCTTTTTTATCAATAAAATAATCCTTAAAAAAAGGAACTCCGCTTGAAGAAATTTCTTGTTCCCCTTTACTAAAATAATTGATTAAATCAGCGATACCGGATTTAATATCTATGCTTTTCTTTACTTCACTAAAATCATCAAAAGACACCTGTTTATCATTTCCCCAAAAACTTTCTTTCTTAATATCCATCATCGATTTGTAGAGATCTTCGTTATTAGAAAGGAGCGCTTCTATATAACTTTTACCTTCTTTACTGATATTTTTGTCATCCTTAGCTTTTTTTAATTCATCCGTCGATATATGATTATCTTGCTGCAAAACAATAAAAATTTGATTTTCGTATTTTCCGAATTTATCAGACAAATTGAGAGAAAGACTAACATTTGAGTTCCTTATGCTATCAGCAATTCTTCCGGCATTATCTATATAGCCTTTGCTGATGAGTTCATCCCATAGTTCGTCCGTCAAAGACTGTGAAATAGGCACCTTATCTGAATCTGTAAGGCTTTTGAGTGCCTCTTTTTTTAGTTCGTAATATTCCTTCTTCCAAAACAAATGCCCTTCTGATTTCTGTACGAGATTATTGACTCCTTTATTGAAATAGCTAAAGACATCATTTGCGCCTTTATTAATCTCCATATAGTGCTCCCTGGTTAATCAGAATTTTCAACTATACTAGTTATGCCCATATTTTGTTACCACTAAACAAAAGAATATTGATACATTATCTGTTAAAAAAGCACGTGGGAAAAGGAGTCTATGGTTAATTGACACTATGGCACGGTACGAATAACATTAATTATCATTCTTTGATAGATATTTGTTGAATTTTAACTATTATAGTACCATACATATATAGTTGCTAAATATAACCTAACGAGCAAAGGACTTCATCTGTGATAAAAAAACCAAGTCTTCTATTATTATTTCTGTTTATTTCCATTGGAATAGCCCAAGCATCTGTATTCGACTGGAAATGCTATGAATCAGATAACTTCGCTGTTTATTTTCACAAAGGGTTTGAGTCTCGTGCCAGAGAAACCATTTATTACCTCGAACTATACAAACCTAAAGTCGTTAAACTGACTGGGAACAATTATGGAAAAGTCACGGTAATACTTGAGGATAACGGGCTTAACAGTAATGGAAACGCAAATCCAATAAATAATAAAATGGGATATTACTTATCATCTCCGGGAAATGAAGGATTTGAAAGTTTATACGGTAACTGGCTTGGCGGACTTAGTATTCATGAACAAACCCATATCGGCAGTCTGACAAATGCAACAGGACTGAGCCAACTATCCTGCACTATTTTCGGGAATATTTTTATGCCGAATATCTATTCACCTGGCTGGATAATTGAAGGGATTACAGTGTACCATGAATCCCACCTCAACAAATATGAAGGCCGGCTAAATGATGGATTGTACGATGCAGTAATAGCCAGCAAGGTAAAATCAAACTCCTTCCCTACCCCGGTGATAGCTTCGCTCCCGGTCAAAACCTATCCTATAGACAAAATCTATAATTATGGCGGAGCTTTCTTCCGGTTTCTTGCCATACAATATGGAGAAGACCGGTTTGCCGATTTTTTTAATACACTCGGATCATATTATTGGATACCCCTTACGCTTGGCACACTACCGGCTATCGGAATCGACAAAGCGGCACACGAAGTATATGGGAAGGACTTCCCAGAGCTGTTCAGCGAATGGGAAGCATTTGAGGTAGCAAGGCACAAGGACTGGACCACTGACGGGGTCCAAATCACATCAAGTAGCTGGTATAAGGGAGGCTTGCGGTCATATAATAACAAACTTTACTATTCGAAGGTCTTCATAGTACAAACATCGCCTTACTCCTCTCAATATTCTACCCAGATTACCGAGTACGATCCAGCCACGAATGAAGAGACAAAACAAATAGATCTAGTCAACGAGATTAATTCACCGATCCAAATTGTGAATAATATTCTCTATTATACGGTTCCTCAGTTTGGAAATAATTATGCAAACTTATCGCAGAAGGAACTTGGAATAGTAAGTTCTCTGTATGCATACAATCTGACAACCGGAAAAACAAAGCCGCTGTTAAAAGAAAGTATACGTGCTTTCTGTGTTAAACCAGATGGAGAAATAATATACGCCAAGGAAAAAACAAGTGACTTCGGTTCAGAACTGGTAAGCTACAAAAACGGACAGATCTCAAAAATAGGAACTATCCCCGAACTCATTTCTGAAATTGAATTATGTGACGACAAATACATTGTTGTAAGTAAAAAAAACAACAACGCCTGGAATATCAATTATTTATTACCCGGTTCGCTGCAGTTACTGCCAATCATCAATAGTTCCTGGGCAGAGTTCAATATCTCCGTTGATAAAGGAATTATTTATTATACTGCTGATTATGACAGCAAATACGCCCTCTATGCTTATGACCTCTCAAATGGGACGGTTGCACAACTTACCAACGGAGGTTATGCAAAAAGCAAAGCAACTCCAATTAACGATCGTATCTACTTTATTGGGATAGACAATGAAGGAGAAGATCTGTTTGTAAAAAAATACTCACCTCGACCATATAAAGTACAGGAAACAGAAACTATAACAAATATTGATTACGATAAAATTTCACCCAACATCACTGAATATGACGGGTTTTCCCACAGCTTAATGGAATTGTTAAAACCTAGCCAGAGAATATTCCCTTCTCTGCTCACGGGAGAAGATGCTCTGGGAGTTAATATATATCAAGTAGGGCTGGGAAGTGCAGGCCTGGACATAACAATAACAAACAAATTATTCACTCCTCTGACACTTAGCTTTGGGACACAAACGATTCTTAATCGCCACAGAAACTTTGTAGGTGTTACCTATCCGGTTTATAAATCCCTGGAAGAAGGTCTCTCTTCATTAGAGGTTGGATTTACAACTAACTTCAGCAGTAATTATATACCGAAAACGGAAGCGGTGTTCCGATATCCGAACTACTCCATAAATTTCAATATCATGGGAGATATACAAAACAAAGGAGCGCTAACAAACACTAGTTTCAAATATACCTTGAATAACATCGGCATACGTTCCTCTGTCAGCCTTTTCAGGAACTTTGACATTGTAGAAGACATTCGAGGCAGCAATCTACATTTCGCTAAAAATCAAAGAGGGCTTGTTGCCAAAGTCGACATAACAACTAAGATAGGCGAAATACGCGACGGCTTATGGAATCCGAGGATATTTGCCGGAGATATGTATGGAGGTTTTTTTGTTGATTACTCTTCAATTAAAAGTGACAGGGCAACTTATGGATACGAGTTTTCATTAGAAACCGGACTGGGTGATGTGCTCTTGTTCGTACCACGCGTCGGCATAGCATTTTCAGGCAAAAAATTTGACTTCTACAGCAGGTATAATTTTATGCTACCATTCTAAAATGCAAGAGAAAAAAAAGGCAGTTCTCATTTTCAGAGGTCTGCCTACAAAATCATCCGTTCACTTTATTAAGAAGCCATGCCATGTTCTCACCCAAGGTCTCCATCGTCTTAATTCCTTCAGCATCATTTTCGACCTCCCCGATGGCCCTTCCGATACCCATGTTCCAATATGAAGAACCCGGAACGATCATTTCATTAATAAGAAAAAAATCATTAATAGAGTTGAACACATTAATCGCACCAGCTCTTCTTACTGCAACAACAGCGGCGCCTACCTTTCGTTTCAAAAGCATTCCGTTTGACCTGGTAACATAACCGGACCTGTCAATAAGCGCTTTCGTCTCAGTTGTAAGGTTAGCAAAATAGGTAGGTGATCCAATAATTATTCCATCAGCCTCTATCATCTTTCCGATGCATTCATTGATAACATCATTCTCGATGACGCACTTTTTATTCTGATTTTCTCCACACTTCATGCATGCCATACATCCACGTACCGGACTTCCGCACAACTGGACAAGCTCACACTCAATCCCGTTCTCACTAAGCTTACCAAGAGCATAATTAATGAGAATAGAAGTATTCCCATCTTTTCGAGGACTCCCATTAAAAGCAACAACCTTCATGAATTAGATACTCCTTTCCAATTCCATCACTTCAACATTTCCAGCTATTTCAATAATTGTTCAATCTCAGCTTCTAACCCAGGCTGATATAATACACCCTGTTTGTCAATTATGAAGGAAGACGGACTATTATATTTAGCAAGATTTTTAGGTTTAAGTTCATAGGTTTTCTGACCAGCAAGTAAATAAACCTCTACCAAAAAGTTCGAAAGTTCTAATATTCTTTTTATACGAATAAACTCTGGCATCCCGCCAACATTACTATCGTCAGATAACTTATGGCCTAGTTCGTTTCCTCTAAGCTTATCTTCATCAAGTAGCCTATTAATAATACCATTATGACTTCTATTCCACCTGATAATATCCTCTGCTGCCAAATGTGGAAATCGACCAATAATACCTTCATTAAAGCCAATACCACCCTCACATTTATTAATGGAATAATATAAATAATCCTGATTCATCACAGCCTGCCATGTTTGGAGAGAAAGAATAAGGTCCTTCTTTATATCCTTATAATTCGAGTAGAGGTCATGGTTTACATCGCTATTTTCGGCTTTACGTTTTGCCTCTGCCAACTCCGATAAAGAGGATAAGTATTTCTCGTAATTATGAATAACATCTGCAAATGAAACGTACGCTTCGTTTAAATCAATATTTTTTTCGATATTTTCTGTGGTAGAAATTATTTTAATTTTCATTTCCAGTTAACCTTGTAATAAAATCTTTTCTAATAAATATGTCGTATCGTATCGTTAGTAATTTCAAGGTTTATTCTATTAACACGTTTATTCTATTAACAACTTGTAGAGAGTGGCAGATCGGCAGGACTTTTCTTTCCGGTCATACTCGAAATGGCGACCTTAATAACAGCAATAGAATTAAGCGCGTTATCAGGATATTCAAAACTCACTTGATCGGAATAATGTCGCATTATGAGTACCTCGTCAAGAATAGATTCGATATCAGCTTTATCTTGAATCTCTTTGTCGTTCCGTATCATTTACCTAGTTCCTTCCTTACACTAAACAGGCACACAAATATCTGCTATTTATCACGTAGCAAGATAACTCCGCCAACCAAGCCAATAATAATTACAAGCATGTCCACGACAGTCCAGTAATATGGATTACGAATAATAAATCCTATAATTACGAGGAAAACCAGAAAAAAAAGCAATAATCCAAGAATCTTTTTAGCATTCATAATTTCACGCTCCTGCATCAATTTTCCTTATTGTAGCAGTATTTGAAAGCAAAAGTAAATATAATGAATTAATGAAAAAAGATAAAGAAAAAATGGTGGGCGCTGACAGGATCGAACTGCCGACCTACTGGGTGTAAACCAGTTGCTCTCCCAGCTGAGCTAAGCGCCCATTTTTGAGGTGTTTGAATTATCACATAAAATTTATTCTTTGTAAACACTGAAATATTGGTTCTAAAAATAACGCTTCAACACTTTAGCTTATCTCTGATACAATTAAACAAGGAGAGGTGTCTACCCAAGGATTCCCCGAATGAAACCAGTTTTCAGATTAAAGGAGTTGCTCGACCACCATCAGCGAAAAGGAGACGATCAACCTGTGGCAATAAAACAATTGTTAATAATCATGCTGATTCTTTCATTATCAGAAGTTTGCTCGGCATCAGAATTATCAGATAATTTTCTCAAATATAACAAAAGCATCCGGTCATCTTCATTAGGTGATGCCACATGCTCGTACCCCGATGGAACGGACGGCATCTATTATAACCCTGCAGGCCTCTCCAGTGAAAAATTCAAATATTCCAACGAAAACCACGACTACAAGAATAAAATATCAGACCAGAACAGTTCTCAGGCATTCGTAATTGGAAAACTTGGATATAGTGAAGACATAATAAATAGCGGAACAGTTCACCTTAACGTTAAATCTTTCGGGCTGGGAATTAATGGAAAGGAAAACAGCTGCTGGGGCATTAAATACAAAGATATTGATTACCGCATCGACAACCAGCCCGGTAAAGGTTACTCAATAGATTTCGGGCTGCTTTTGGTACCTTCCCAGAAAATGATTTTTGGTTTCTTGGCAAAAGATGTGTTCAAAAATAACGTTCCGGTTCCCTCTTCTTTCTGCGCCGGACTGACATTACTTTCATTCACGGAAGGCCTGGCTATATTAACAGAATTAGAATATTTTAAGACATACAATAAGCTCGTTTACAAAACTGGGGTTGAGTTCGAGTTATCTGATACACTTATTCTGAGAGCTGGCTATCGAGATACAAAATACGCTTTAGGAGGAACCTTTGTATTACCATTCGTACAATTCGAATATGCAGTTATAACAGGAAAAGCCAGAGATAGCGAAACAATACATCAGCTTGGCATATATTTGGGGAAATAATTTTCAATGAAACAATAGCTGCGCTACCAATTCGACTAACCTAGCCTGCTACAAAAAACCTGCTCGAAGTGCCACCCTCTCCGATTTTCACTTTAATAGGTGCTGAACACCGGGGACATCGACCTACATAGGCAGTATTTTCTTTGTTGGAATACAACCGGCCATAGGTATTACAACATTCGAATTTGACACCAAGAAACTTCTTTTTCATATTATTTATTATCAGTATCTATAATATCATATTTTTTACCACAGTACTTACAAACAGAGGCATTAATTGGGATCATCTTCCCACAAGCGATGCACTGGACTAAAGGATCATCGCCTGAGGTTGATTCAGTTTCTTTGTTAAAGCCAGGATATTTCATACTAAAATAGGTACTGCCTTTTCTAGGCAAAAGCAAAATAATGATAATCGGAATTGGCGGAAATAAGAAGCCGAAAAAAAACCAAAAAAACATATTATAGCCTTTACTCTTAGCAATCATGGCTACCGACAATGCAAATATTATAAGTAAAATAATTTTAATCACAGATCAATCACCCTACCCATTCTACTACTTCACCGGATGGTTTTCTAGACACATACGTACCTGTTTCGTCAGGGTATCCTATTGGAATCAAGGCTAAGATCCTCCAAGGATAAGCAATCTCTAAGAAGTGCTCAATCTTATCAGCTTCAAAAGCGCCAACCCAGCATGAACCAAGGCCCTCATTTGTCGCCGCAAGAATGAGATGGGTGATAGCGATACTTACATCAATAACATCACTTCGCATATAATTACCGATAATTTCATAACATTCAACCTGATTGGATAGCGCTATGACAATATATGGAGCATTCATCATATAAGAATTTCTTTTACACATGGCAACAATTTTTTGTTTAATTTTTTCATCAGAGATAACAAGAAATTTCCAGGGTTGCAGATTATTAGCGGAGGGGGAGTACGTTACTGTTTGATTAATAATTTTCTCAATGATTTCTTTTGGAACATCAGTGTTTTTGTATTTTCTAACACTTCTTCTTTTTTCAACTACTTTATCGAAATCCATAGTTCCTCCTATCTACCGATTAAACTTGTTCATAGCTGATTCTATCCCATTAACGATAATTTCTTCAATACATTCATTTATACTAACATAGAGTCCGGAAATTACCTTAGCCTCTTCTATGGAAAACCTCGACAAAACAAAGTCGACAGCTTCATTTCCCGGACAACCGATACCAATTCTTACCCGTACAAAATTCTCTCCGATATTAGCGATTATCGACTTAATACCATTATGGCCTCCAGCGCTGCCATTTTTTCGAATCCGGACCTGCCCTAACCTTAAAGCAAAATCATCGTAAACCACAATGATATCTTCAGGTTTTACCTTTAATGTTCCCATGAGTGCCAAAACAGCTTCTCCGCTATTATTCATGTATTGCTGGGGCTTGGCAAGAACAACCTGGCTATCTGCAATAGCTCCCTTAGCTATAAGAGATTTGTATTTTGAAGCAAAAGGAACAATGTTTCTTTCCGAGCAAATATAGTCGATAATGTCAAAACCGATGTTATGCCGGGTTTTTCTATATTTCTCACCTGGGTTGCCCAGCCCAACAATAATCTTCATTTTCCCCATAATGATTTAATAACCTTTATAAACGAATATCAAAACTACTTACGTAAACTATTTAACAGCATCATTATAGCATAAAAGCATTGATCAAAAAGGCATAAATTATAAAAAACTGCAAGAATAAAGAAGAAAAAAAGTAATTATAGCCACCCGCTGATTAGTGAAAATTTGCGAAGAATTATCTTTGTATTATGGTATACTAGGATAATTCATTAGACTCTTGTCATGGCTTAGCCTTGCACATAGATCTATTATTTTCAAAGAAAGAATCATCGATGAGCTTAGAAAAAATGATAAAAGAACAAATAGAAGCACGAGGGATCTCGTCCCAGAGTGTGCTCAATGCGATGAGGTCCGTCGAAAGAAAATATTTCATCCATCCCGAATTACGTAACCAAGCCTATAATGATGCACCATTGAGTATAGGCCATGGGCAAACTATGTCTCAACCATACATTGTAGCCTACATGCTGGAAAAACTTAATATCCAACCTTCTGACAAAGTCCTTGAGATCGGAACAGGTTCGGGATACCAAACAGCGCTACTCTCTATTATCGCGAAAGAAGTATATTCCGTTGAAGCAATCAAACCGCTCCTTATACAAGCGCAGGAACGATTAAAAAAACATAAAAACGTTCATATCAAGCTAAGCGGAAATGAACTGGGATGGAAAGAAAACAAGCTTTATGACAAGATCATAGTATCCGCAGCCGCAGAACAATTACCGATGATACTCGTAGACCAGTTGAAGCCAAACGGATCAATGATTATTCCAGTGGGAAGCCGGAATCAGGAACTATTACTCATCCATCGTAACCTTAACGATATTCGATTTGAAAAACTTATTCCGGTTGTATTCCTGCCGTTAGTATAACCCCAACTCCTAAACAGAGAACTATATCAACTCAAAAAAACATTGTAGTGATATTGAAAAATAGAGTCAAACAAGGATCACCTAATTGGTGAGAAAATAT